>SKRJ01000317.1 GCA_007118555.1 Anaerolineae bacterium
CGATATCGACGTCCCGATCCAGCAGGTGCGGGCCGTGGGTGGCGGGGCGCGTAGCGCAGCGTGGCGCGCGATGCTGGCCGATGTCTTTGGCACCGAGATGGTGACCATCAACGTCACCGACAGCACCGCCTTTGGGGCAGCGCTGCTGGCCGGCGTCGGCACCGACGTATATGCCAGCGTTCCCGAGGCCTGCGCCCAGACGATCCGTATCGTCGACCGCACCGAGCCCACGCCCGCGAATGTCGAGCGCTACAACGAGGCCTATCCCATCTACCAGTCGCTCTATCAGGCCCTCAAGCCGGTGAACGACGCCATCGCCGAGGTAGATACGGACTAGAGATCGGCTGCAAACGACAGGGGATGGCGCATGGGTTGTGCGCCATCCCCTTTGTCATGTCCCTAGACTGTGCTATGGCTGGATCAGTGGTGCACGTCATCCGTGACGCGCAGGTCGGGGCCACGATCGTCCTTGCCAAAGCTGGAGGTGGCCACGAGGCTCGCCAAAAAGGCGTCATATCGCTCGCGATCCACCGGCACGTCCACGGGCTCGCCAGCGTGCCCGGACAGAATGACGGCGTTGATCATCTCGACCGTGTTGCGCCCCTCGACGCCCGGTGCGATCAGTTCCTCGCCATGGAGTATGTGGCGGGCCATGTTGCGCAGGATGGCGCTGTGGCCCGACTCGCGGTCGGGGATCTCCACCGGTACCTCGACCACGTCCGGTCGGGTCCACATCTCGGTGGACGAGTCGCTGAACCCCTTGACCCCGTCGGGGACCTCCCAGAAGCGCAGCTCGGTGCCGATCACCTGCAGCTTGCCCTTTTCGCCCGCCAGCTCCAGGATGTCGGTGCTGGGCGCCTCGTTGGTGCAGCAATACATATAGCCCACGGCGCCGTTGGGGTACTCGAGCAGCGCCCCGGCCACATCCTCCACCTCGATCACATGCCCCTTGGTGGCCGTGTGCCCGGTGACCCGGCTCGGCAGGCCGCCCAGCCAGGTAAAGAGGTCGATCGAATGGGGCGCCTGATTGATCAGCACGCCGCCCCCCTCGCCGCCCCAGGTGGCCCGCCAGCCCGCCGAGTTGTAATAGGCCTGGCTGCGGAAATCGGCATACACCAGCATGGTGCGATAGATCTCGCCCAGCCGCCCCTCGGACACCAGCCTCCATGCCGCCTGCCACACCGGCTCGCTGCGCCGCTGGTGCATCACGGCAAAGGGCGTGCCCGTGCGCTCGGCGGCCGCCACCATCTCGTCCGCCGCCGACACGGTCACCGAGATCGGCTTTTCGCAGATTACGGGCTTGCCCTGCTCCATGGCATAGATCGAGATCTCGGGGTGGGCATAGTGTGGCGTCGCCACGACGATGGCATCGACGTCATCGCGATCCACCAGGTTGTGGAAATCCACAAAGTAGGGCACGTTGAACTCTTCGCCCACAGCCTCGGCCACCTCGGGCACAATGTCGCACACCGCCACCAGCTCGATTTCCTCGATGGCCTGCATGCTCCGCGCATGCCCCGTGCCCATCCCCCCAACACCGACGATTCCGTAACGCACGCGTTCCATGCTATGACTCCTTTGTCTCCTGACTCGTCATATGCGCACAAACAGCTACCAGGTACCCTGCCTGACCAGGACGCACAGCCCTGCATGGGGCAGGTTTTCCAACAACATCTCCAGGTCGCTCTCCTCCATCGGGCCGTCGACGATCAGCGCCTTGTGCTCGAGGATGCGGCGAAACGCCGGCAAGAGCTCGGCCAGCGGCAGGCTGCTGGGCGGCGGATCGATGGTCACCTGCACCGCCTGGGGGCTGGGCGCCGCCAGGATCGGATCGAGCACGTGCAGACAGCCCGAGTGCAGGTGGATGACGGCATAGTCGGCGGCCTCACAGGTGGCGGCGTCGTGGGGCCAGACCCACTCGGCATATTGCCGGGGCGACAAAAAGGCCGACGCATCGCACTGGGCGCGCACCACCGTCCCCGGCGCCCAGATGCCAAAGGGATTGACCATGCCGCCCTGTATGCGCGGGAGGCCCGCCAGTTGATCGTCAAGCACGCTGATGAACAGCTCCGTCGCCTCCTCCAAAAAGGCGCGTAACTCATGCGGATGGTCATACAGCGAGTAGCTCATCAACTCGGGCCCCAACGCCGCCTCGGCCAGGTCCGAGGGACCACGCATCAACGTCTGGGTGATGGCCACCTGGCCCGCAGCGCGCTCCACCATCAGCGCCAGCAGCGCTCTCAGCGTCTCGCGCCAGGCTGCGCCCTGAGCGCGATCCACCGCCGGCCACTGGTCCCACGCATCGATCAGCTTGAGCCCGCGCATGCTGCCGCCCTGGATGGTGGCGTGGATGGGGCAGCCCAGGATGGCCTCTACCCAGGGCACGCGCACGTAGGGGGCGTCGGTCTCGATCACGTCCTCGACGAAGCGCAAGGCCCCCGGACCACGCTGCGGCCCCGCCAGGCGATCCAGATCGAGCATGGCGGGTGTGAGCCGCATGTCCTCACGGGCCACGCTGCCATCCGCCAGCGGCAGCCAGAGGTCGCCGAGGCCGGGATGCGGGCTACGCGACACCAGGAGCGTCCTGCCGCTCCACCAGGCCTCGTGCTGCGCCAAACGTTCGTCAAGCGATGCTGCCGAGTTCATGCTTGTCAACCTTTCTGCCAGGCCAATGCCTCAATGCTCTGTCAGAGGTATGGCCTGACGCCCTCGGACGCTAGCTCCAGTGGAGCGCCGTGCGGGCATGAATGCGCTCTTGGTCCAGCTCGATCCCCAGCCCGGGCAGATCGGGCAGCCGCATCATACCGCCCTCGGGCATGTACTTGACGCTGTGAAACCACTGCTTTTGCGGGTTGAACTTGATCAGATACTCGAGCCACGGGCAGGTCTCGGGCGACTGGGCCGCGATCAGATGCAGCGCCGGCAGCACCGAGTGCCCATGGGGGATGACCGGCTTGTCAAAGGCCGAGGCCAACGCGCAGATCTTGACCATCTCGCTGATGCCGCCGGTCCAATCGGGGTCGGCCTGCACCACGTCCACCGCTTCGTTCTCCAGCAGCACCTTGAATCCCCAGCGGGTGTACTCGTGCTCGCCGCCGGCGATGGGGATGCCCGAGCGCCGACGAATCTCGGCATAGGCCCCGATCCGATCGGGGGGCACCGGCTCCTCCAGCCAGCGGGGCTGGTACGGCGCCATGGCACGGCCCATCTCGATGGCATAGTTGACATCCCAGCCCAGCCAGGCGTCGAACATCAGGTCCACATCGTCCCCCACCGCCTCGCGCGCCGTACGCACCATCAGCAGATTGCGCTCCATCCCCTTGCGCCCATCGCCCGGCCCATGGGGAAAGAACCACTTTTGCGCCACATAGCCCTCTTGCTTGAGTGCCAGGGCCTGCTCATAGACCCGGTCGGGCTCGATGGCAAAGCCCAGGGCGCTGGCGTAAGCGGGCACCGACTCCCGCGTGGGCCCGCCCAGCAGGCGATACACCGGCAGCCCCAGCGCCTTGCCGCGGATGTCCCACAGGCACATGTCGACGGCGCTGATGGCCATCATCATGTACCCCTTGCGGGCGTGGCGATCCTGGCGCGAGAGCACATCCCAGATACGCTCGCTGGCCAGGGGATCGCGCCCGATCAGATGCGGGCGCAGGTGCATCTCGATCTGAAAGGCCTGATCCACATAGACGGGGCCAAACAGCCCGGTGATGCCCTCGTCGGTATCCACAAAGACATATACCTCCGAGATAGGGACGGTGCCCTCGGGGTCCTCGGACTGTGGGTGACGCGTGCCCCGGCTGCGGTACTCGGGGTAGATGTCCAGTGCGCCCACCTGTCGGGCGGCGGCCTGCCCGGCGGAGAGGGCGTATTCCCCTTGCAGCCGTTCGTAGCGAATGTCGGTGATTTTCACGAGCAACCTCCTGAAGGAATGCGTATGTGCATTGTAGAGAATCGCGCGCTGGCGGGCAACCTTGCCGTGCAACAGGAGCGCTCAACGCCAACGTGCCCCGTCGCGCCTGCCGTCCGATAGAGAAAAGCCTGGGGAGGTGTGTTCCCCAGGCGAGTTTCTTGTGCCATCTCCCTAGCTAGGGTATTGGTCTTTGGCCGGTGTCTTGAGATCGCCCAAGGAGCCCGTAACAAAGAACACAATGCGTTCGCAGATGTTGGTCACGCGATCGGCGGCGCGCTCGATATTGTGAGCCGCCCACAGGAGAAGGTTCGCCTGCTCGGTTTTGGACGGATCGGCAAAGACGATCGACATGAGCTCGCGTCGCACCTGGTTGTAGAGGTCGTCTACCTCGTCGTCCTCTTGGGCGATAGCGATGGCGGCGTCCACATCGCGCTCCATATAGGCCTCGAGGGCGCGCTCCAGCATATCGATGGCCTTGTCGGCCATACGCGGGATGTCCAACAGAGGCTTGATCAGCTCCTGTTCGCCAATCAGGAGGTTGATCTTGCTGATGCCCTTGGCATAGTCGCCCGTGCGCTCCAACTCGCGGATCAGATCGAGGATCGCCGCCAGGGCGCGCAAATCACGCGCGATCGGCTGCTGCGTCGCGATCAGGACGAGGACATCGGCCTCGATCTGGAATCGCTTGGCGTTGATACGCACATCATAGTCGATGGTCTGCTGCGAGCCCTCGAGATCGCGCGTACGAAGCTGGTCGACGGCATCGCGCAGAGCGCGTTGGACCATGTTGCCCAACTCGAGCACGTCGCTTTCCAGGCGTTGCATCTGGCTTTCAAACCGTCTTCTGAGCATGAGACTCCTCAAAGGCGCGGGGTCTGGATCGTCCGCTAGCCGAATCGCCCGGTTATATAGTCAATAGTACGCTGATCCTGGGGTTGCGTAAAGATGCGGCCCGTCTCCCCATACTCGATGAGAGTACCGACCTGCCCATCCAACGTGAGGAAAAAGGCCGTCCAATCCGAGACGCGGGCAGCCTGCTGCATGTTGTGCGTCACAATCACGATGGTATAGTCATCCACCAGCTCGCGCATCAGATCCTCGATGCGCAGCGTTTCGATGGGGTCGAGCGCCGATGCAGGCTCGTCCATCAGGATCACCTCGGGCTTGACAGCGATAACCCGCGCGAGGCAGAGTCGTTGCTGCTGCCCCAGCGACAGGGTAAGAGCATCGCGCTTGAGACTGTCCCGGACTTCGCGCCATATGCCCACATCTTGCAACGACTGCTCGACAATGTCATCGAGGCTGGCGTCCCGATGCATGCCGAGCACGCGCGGCCCGAACGCCACATTGTCATAGATCGATTGGGGAAACGGGTTGGGGCGCTGAAACACCATGCCCACCCGCTGTCGTAGCCGGACCACGTCATACCCCGCGGCGTATATGTCCTCGTCATCCAGCAGGATCTGTCCGGTGACGCGAGCAATCTTGATCGAGTCGTTCATCCGATTCAGGCAGCGCAAAAACGTCGATTTGCCACAGCCCGAAGGCCCGATCAGGGCGGTGATCTGCCGTTCCTTGACCTCCAACGTTATGTCGTCCAGCACCAGCTTTTCGCCATAGGTGACAGAGACGTTCCGGCTGTCCATTCTGCTCATCGAGTGCTCTCGTTCCTATTTGTGGCCGTCAGCCAAAGCGGCCTGTTATATAGTCCTCGGTGCGTTGGTCCTGCGCCTGGGTAAACAGATCGGCGCCGGGGCCCGACTCGATCAGCTCGCCCATCAAAAAGAACGCCGCAAAATCGGCCACCCGCGCCCCCTGCTGGACGCTGTGCGGTACCAGGATGATGGTGTACTGCTTTTTGAGCTCCAAGAGCGAGTGCTCCACCTTGGCCGTCGAGATGGGATCCAGTCCCGAGGTGGGCTCGTCCAAGAGCAGGATCTCGGGCTCTAGCGAGAGGCTGCGGGCAATGCACAGCCGCTGCTGCTGGCCGCCGGAGAACGAGCTGGCGGGCTGATCGAGGCGATCCTTGACCTCGTCCCACAGCGCAGCCTGTTCCAAACTGGTCTGTAGCAGCTCGTCCAACCGGTTGCGGTCCCGGATGCCGGCCAGGGCGGGCCCATAGAGCACATTCTCACGCACGGTGCCGGGCAGAGGTAACGGCAAGGCAAACACCATGCCCACGCGCCGGCGCAGCCCGGGCACGTGCACGCCCGGGGCATAGATGTCCTCGCCGTCGATCAGGATCTGCCCCTCCATAGACGTATTGTCCACCCGATCGTTGAGGCGGTTGATCAGACGCAAGAGGGTGGTCTTGCCGCCGCCAGCCGGGCCGAAAAAGACGGTGACGGTGTGTTCGGGCACGTCAAGGGTGATCTGGTTGAGCGCCTCAACCTGACCGTACCGATAGCTTACATCGCGAACCTGTATCTTGGGATTGCCTACCATTCTCGCCTGCGCCGAAAGTAGCTGCGAATCAACGTCGCGACCAGGTTCATCGAGAGCACAAACGCCAGGAGCACCAACGCGGTGCCATGCTGAATACTTAGCGGCATACCCGGCACCTGAGTGCTGATGACATACAGATGATAGGGGAGCGCCATGGTCTGATCAAAGGCCGATTGTGGGAGCCGCGGCAAAAAGAAGGCCGCCACGGTAAACAGAATCGGCGCCGTCTCGCCGGCTGCCCGCAGCAAGCCGAGAATGACGCCCGTGATGATGCCCGGCAGCGCCTGCGGCAACACAATGCGTCGAATGCCCTGCCAGTGGGTGCCCCCCAGGCTCTCGCTCACGGTGCGATACTCCATGGGCACAGCCCGCAGCGCCTCCTCCGACGTGCTGATGATCACCGGCAGCGTCATGATCGCCAGGGTCAGCGAGCCCGCCAGGATCGAGGTGCCAAACTGCAAGAGCAGGACAAAGAGTCCCAGACCGAACAGCCCGTACACCACAGAGGGAATGCTGGCCAGATTCACGATGGCCAACCGAATGGCACGTGTGAACAGGTTGTCGCGGGCATATTCCGACAGGTAGACGGCGGCCCCCACCCCCACAGGGATCGCGACCAGTCCGGTGCCCAGAGTAAGCAGAAGGGTGCCCACGATGGCCGGAAAGATGCCGCCCGCCCGCATGCCCTCGCGTGGCATGGCCGAGAGAAACTCCCAGCTCAACGCCGGGAACCCGGCATAGATGATGGCGCCAACAACCAGCAAGATGGGGACGATCACCACCAGGCTCATCAGCCCCAGAAACGCAAAGCCCAGCTTTTGGGCCAACTGCTGGCTCATCAGCGTAGCCCTCCCCTCGATCGTCGCCGGAACATGACCGAAGCCGCCGAGAGTGTGATCGCAAAGGTGACGATGAACAGGATCAGACCGACACCAAAGAGCACGTGGTAGTGGGTGCTACCGCGGGCCACCTCACCCATCTCGGCGGCGATGGTGGCGGTCATCGTGCGAATGGGCATGAACAGATCCGACAGGCCGGTGGGGATCCGCGCCGCATTGCCCGTCACCATCAGCACGGCCATCGTCTCGCCAATCGCGCGGCCCATCCCCAGCATCAGCGCCATCAGAATGCCCGAACGCGCCGCTGGCACCACTACGCGCCAGATCGTCTGCCACTGGGTGGCCCCCATGGCCAGCCCGGCATCGCGGTAGCTCCGGGGCACAGCGTCCAGGGCATCCTCCGCCACGCTGATAATGGTCGGCAGCGACATGTAGGCCAGCAGGAGCGAACCGGTGAACGCCGTCAGGCCGGTCGGCGCCCCCAGACTCTCGCGGATGATGGGCGCCACGGTGACCATGCCGAAAAAGCCCAGCACCACCGAAGGGATGCCTGCCAGCACCTCGATCAGCGGCTTTAGGATCTCGCGGGCCCAGTTGGGCGCGATCTCACGCACGAACACCGCCGTCCCGATACCCAGGGGAAACGCGATGATCATGGCCACCAGGGTAACCAGCAGCGACCCGATGATCAGGGGCCAAACGCCATAGAGCCCGAGACTCGGGTACCAGCTCGTGTCGAACAGGTTGTTGAGGGGAACGCGCACAAAGGCAGGAACACCCTCCAAGAGCAAGAATACAAAGATCATGGCCACAAAGCCGATGGCCGAAAAGCCAAGCACGCGAATGACCGCCTCGATCACCCACTCCATGCGCCTGCGAACCGGAGGACTCGTCCCAGGAACCATCTTACCTCGTGTGAATAGCTGCGGTCAGTTCAGCGGCACGAAACCCAGTTCTCGCACCATCTCTTGCCCATCGGTCAGCACCCAATCCATGAACTCGCGAATCTCGCCCGTCGGCTCGCCGACCGTGTACATATGAAGGGGGCGCGAGATGACATAGGTGCCATCACGGACCGTCTCGATGGACGGCAACACAAAGGGGCCCTCGGCGTCGAGCCCCACGGCAACCACCTTTTTGTCGGGGGTCACATAGCCCAGCCCGTCATAGCCGATGGCGTTACGATTCTGTCGCACCTCGGTGCTGATGCCTTCGGAGGAGGGCATCAGCAAGCTGTCGGGCGAGAATCGGGCTTCGGCTCGGGCCGGATCCCGGCGCAGGACGTGCTCCAAAAAGTACACATAGGTGCCCGAGTTGGATTCGCGCGAGACCAGGACGATGGGCCGGTCAAAGCTGCCCAGCTCGCTCCAGTTGGTGATCCTGCCGGTATAGATGTCGGCAATCTGCTCGATGGTAAGGCGCTCGATGGGGTTATCCAGATGCACGACGATGGCAATGGCGTCGAGGGCCACATCAAACTCGATGGGATCCATTCCGGCAGCGCGTGCCGCCTCGAACTCGCCCGTTGTCATATCACGCGAGGCGGCAGCGATATCGACCGTGCCGTTGATCATCGATGCGATACCGGTGCCCGATCCGCCCCCCGTCACCGAGATACGGACGTCTGGCCGGACAAGCTGATACCCCTCCACCCAGGCCAGAGCCAGGTTTACCATGGTATCCGAGCCCTTGATCTCGATGGTGCCAGGAGGTGTAGCTGGCGCGTCATCGTTGGGGGGACGGCAGCCAACCAGAGAGAGGAAGAGAGTTGCTACAAGCAGAAATGCAAGGCACCAGGAGCAGAGAGGCTTGTTGCCGTTTCGATGCCTGCGATGGTTGAATATCAATGCGTCACTCCATTGGCTAACAGGGCGCTCAAGGTTCATTCTAACGGCAGCCACGCGCCACCGCAAACTCCCACTGTGCACGAGTATACAGTACGACGCCCAAAAGTGGCAAGGAGCCCGTCGTTGCTTGTTTCACCAACTCCTTGACCAATGCCCAATGTCGCGTCTAGAATAGAGGAAATGAACAACAAGGCTTGCTAATAAGGAGTCTCTTTCATGAGCGACGAGATTCGTATCGGTGTCATTGGTGTTGGCCAGATCGGCGTGCGCCATCTGGAAAAGTACAAGCAGGTCCCTGGCGCCAGGGTCGTCGCCGTCTCTGACCTGCGTGAAGATCACGCGCAAAGAATCGCCGGCCAGTTCAATGTGCCTGACGTCTATCCCGACTATGAAGAGATGCTGGCACGTGATGATATCGATGCGGTGGACGTGTGCCTCCACAATCGGCTCCACTGTGAGGCCACCATCGATGTCCTCGAGTCCGGCAAGCACTGCTATTGCGAAAAGCCCATGTCCTGGACCTATGCCGAGTCCAAAAAGATGTACGATGCGGCAGAGCGCACCGGAAAAAAGCTGCATATCCAACTCGCGAGGATCTATGAGGCCGATTCCCGCGCGGCCAAGCGCATCATCGATGACGGGCACCTGGGCGACATTTACTTTGCCAAGACCGTCAACTACCGCCGGCGTGGGCGGCCCTTTGTCGATGGCTATGGCTCGCCCGCCTTTGTGAACGTCAAAACCTCGGGCGGGGGCGCCATGCTCGATATGGCGGTCTACCATATCGCTCTCATGCTGTACCTTATGGACAACCCCGAGCTGGAGACCGTCTCGGGCGCAACCTATCAGATGCTGGAGAACCTGGACCGCGACCGGGCCCTGGAATCGGGCTATAATGTCGAGGAGCTGGGCATGGCCTATGTCCGTCTGGCGGGTGGCATCAGTCTCATCGTCGAAGAGGCCTGGGCCATACATGCTGAGGACCCCGCCCAGGAGCAGGTCATGGGCTCGCGGGGCGGTCTTCAAGTCAACCCTCTGATCTACTATGCCACGTTATCCGATCTCGAGATGGACGCCACCGTCAATGCAGAGAGGGGCATCTGGCGTTGGCAACAGACCAATCCCTGCGCATATTACTATTCGGAGACCCAGAGGCACTGGGTGGGTGCGTTGTTGGGTGAGGTGCCCTTGATCGACACCGCCGGCATCGCCCTGAATACAGCGCTGATCACCGAGGGGATATACCTCTCCAGCCATCTGGGACGCGAGGTGACGCGGAAAGAGATCGAGAATGCGGAACCGGGACAGGGTCGCGAGCACGACGCAAACATCGACTAGACACCTGGAGGAGAGCACAATGAACAATGACAGACTCAAGGTAGGACTGATCGGCACTGGCATGATCTGCAACATCGCCCACGTACCAGCCTGGCGTGACCTGGCCGACCACGTCGAGATCGTTGGCGCAGCGGATGTGGTGGCCGAGCACGCGCGAGGCACCGCCGAGGCCCACGGCATTCCCCATTGGTTCGACGATCCCCAGCGCATGCTGGACGAGCTGCGCCCCGACATTGTATCAGTGTGCGCCCCCAACCGCTACCACAAGCCCTGGACCCTGGCCGCCCTCGAGGCAGGCGCCCATGTGCTGTGCGAAAAGCCCGTGGCCGACAACTATGCCGATGCGGTAGAGATGTATGACGCCGCCGAGGCCGCGAACAAGCTCCTGATGGTGGGGCAGAGCCTGCGCTTTCGCAGCGAAAACATGGCCGCCAAGTCGCTGACCGATGCGGGCGCCCTCGGCGAACCCTACTATGCCGAGGCGGGCGCCATGCGCCGGCGTGGCGTGCCCACCTGGGGCCAGTTCCACATGCTCGAGCACTCGGGCGGCGGCCCCATCTATGACATTGGCGTGCACGCCCTGGATCTGGTTTTGTGGCTGGTGGGTAGCCCCCGGGTGCAGTCCGTCAGCGGCGCCACCTACACCCGCCTCGCCAACCAGGACGAGGGCCTGTTGACCTCTGAGGCCGATAGTGGCGCTCCTGAGGGCGTGCCCTCGGCCCGGCCGTACGACTATCGCGAGTTTGATGTTGAGGATCTGGGCGCCGGGTTCCTGCGGCTGGAGAATGGCATGACCATCGTGCTGCGGGCCTCGTGGGCCGCCAACATCCCCGAGGGCACCGGCAACTCGTTCATCCTCGGCACCCGGGCCGGCATGGCGCTCAACCCGCTGCGCCTCATCGGCACCGTCGGGGCCTATCAGGCCGACACGACCCCCATCGTGCCCGGCCGTGACGAGGCCTTTGCCATGGGCCACATCCGCGAGGCTGCCCACTTTTTGCGTGCCATCCGCGGCGAGGAAGAGCTGAGCGTCAAGCGTGACGAGGTGCTGAACGTGATCCACGCCCTGGATGCCTTGTATCGCTCCGCCCAATCAAATGCCGAGGTGCAGCTCGACTGGTAGAGCGCGTCCGCCATAGATAAAGGAGAATCACCATGACCAACACCTATCGTGTGGGAATCATCGGTTTTGGCCACATGCACATCAACAACGTTGCGCAACTCTTTGATGCGCATTCCCAGGTCGAGTGGGTGGCCTGCGCCGACACGGTGCCCATTGGGCCCGAGCTCCGCAAGGCCCCCTACACCCGCGAATGGAACCGCGACAATGTCATGTCCTTTACCGGCATGGACACCTACTATGACGTGTTCTACGAGATGCTCGTCAAGGAGGATCTCGATATCGTCATTGTCACGTGCGAGAATGCCCAGCACCCCCAGGTGGTCGAGGCATGCGCCGCCGCCGGCGTCCACGTGTGCGTCGAAAAGCCGATGGCGGCCAGCCTGCCCGATGCCCTGCGCATGGTGCGGGCCTGCATCGCCAACGACGTGGATATGGTCGTCAATTGGCCTCTCACCTGGTCGCCCGCGGCCCGACAGGCCAAGCAACTGATCGATGAGGGCACCATCGGCAAGGTGCTGGAGGTCAAATGGCGCTCGGGGCACACCGGCCCCCTGGGCCAGGGCGCGGCCCACGCCGGCGTCAGCGAGGCCTCCGAGAGTCTGAGCGGCGTCGAGCGCGCGGCCACCTGGTGGCACCAGACGGCGGCCGGCGGCGGCGCCATGCTCGACTATTGCTGCTATGGGGCGATGGTCAGCCGCTGGTATATCGGCAAGCCCGCCGAGGCCGCCCTGGGCATGCGCGCCAACCTGCACAGCCAGTGGGGCGACGCCGAGGACAATGCCGCCATGCTGGTCCGCTTCCCCAGCGCCATGGCCCTCCTGGAGGGGTCGTGGACCACGCTGGATCATGGTGTGCCCACCGGCCCCATCATCTATGGCACCACGGGCACCCTGGTCGTCGGCAGCGACGATGAGGGCCCCCGCGTCCGTCTGACGCGCGGCAACGATGACGAGACCATCTATCGCCCCGATCCGCTCCCGGACGGGCGCCATGACATCGCTCACGAGTTCATCCACCGTCTGGATACGGGCGAGCCGGCGCATCCCACGCTGGACATGCAAAACAACCTCGAGTATATGGCCATCCTGGATGCGGGTCTGCGCTCGGCCAACAGCGGCCAGCTCGAGCTGGTCGACAATGCCGCCTGGAGCATCGGATGAGGGAGGGGGCGATGGCAACGGACAAGGTTTCGCTGGCGTCCTATGCCTTTCATGGCCTGCTGGCCGAGGGCAAGATGGACCTGTTCGGCTATTTGGAAAGCTGCAAGTTCCGCTACCAGGTCCAAGCCGACATCTGGAACGGCATGCTGCTCAGCACCGAGCCTGACTACCTCTACAAGGTCAGGGAGGCACTCGATAGCCGAGGCCTGATCCTGGCCAACCTGTGCGTCGACGACGCCCACATCTGGGAGGACGACGCCGACGCACGCGAGGCCAACCACCAGAACGCTCTCGCTCACCTCAAGGCCGCCGAGATCTTGGGCGCGCGAACGGTGCGTATCGACGCCGGCGGCGACCACCGGGCGCGGGTGTTTACCGAGGAGCAGTTTGATCATATCGTGAGCCGGTACCGCCAGTATGCACGGCGGGCCCTCGACAAGGGCTACATGGTGGGGCCCGAGAACCACTGGGGCCCCGAGGTGGTGCCCGAGAACATGCGCCGCATCTGCGAGGCGGTGGACCACCCGGCCTTTGGCGTTCTGCTGCATTTCCGTGGCGACGCCGGCGATCGCGTCATGGCTCCCTGGGCGATGCACACCCACGTCTCGTGGGACATCACCGAGGGGCCGCTCACCGCCTGCATGGGGATGCTGCGCGACGCGGGCTATGAGGGCTATTGGGGCGTCGAGCATCACAGCGGGCGCGATGAGTACACCGAGATCGCCGTGCAGATCGCGCGGGTGCGCGACGTCCTGTGGCGTTGGCAGCGTGGCGAGTAGACACCATCATCTAGGAGGCAATATGCGCATCTCTCTCATGTCGTACACCTTTCATCCCATGACCCAAGAAGGGACCATGGATGCCTTTACCTACCTGGAGACCGTGCGCTTTCGCTACGATCTGACCACCGCCGATCTCTGGAACCGGACATTGGCCCGCCTCGATGCCGACTATCTGGACGCGTTCAGGCTGGCGCTGGTCGAGCGCGAGCTCGATCTGGTCAACCTGGCGGTGGATGGCGCCCATATCTGGGAAGACGATGCCGACACCCGCGAGGCGCATCACCAGGTGGCTCTGGAGCACCTGCTCGCCGCCGAGAGGCTGGGCGCCAAGACGGTGCGGATCGATCCGGGCGGCAGCCGCGACGAGCTCGAGTGGACCGACGAGCAGTTTGACCAGATCGTCACCCGCTATCGTGAGTATGCCCAGCGCGCCCATGACAATGGCTATCGCGTGGGGCCCGAGAATCACTGGGGCGCCGGCACCGTGCCCCAAGAGGTCAAGCGCCTATGCGAGGCGGTGGACCATCCCGCCTTTGGCGTGCTGCTGCACTGCAGACGCTGGAAAGGCGATCTGGCCGACCGGGGCGACGAGATGGTGGCCCCCTGGACGATGCACCTGCATCTCGGGGCCAATCTGTCCGACGACGAGCTCTCGGATACGATGGTGATGCTCCGGGATGCGGGCTATGCGGGCGTGTGGGGCATCGAGCTGGGTGGCGCGACCCATGCCGAGGCCGGCGTGATGGTGGCCAGGGTGCGCCGCGTGCTGGAGGGGTGGCGCTTGGGCAGTACGGCTTAGGAGAACGCTTTGGGGAGTCGGCATGCGGGTCTCTGCTTTGTCCTACTCGTTTTTCCCCATGACTCGCGCGGGCATGATGGATGTGTTCGGGTACCTGGAGACGATTCGCTATCGATATGCGTTGACCGTGGCCGATCTGTGGAACTGGACCCTCACCAGCCATGATGAGCAGTATCTACGAGCCGTGCGGCGCAGCCTGGAAGAGCGGGAGTTGGAGCTGGCCAGCCTCAATGTCAGCAACTATATCGTGTGGCATGACTATGCTGCCATACGCAACTACAATCATCGTCTCATCCTAGACTGTTTGCGGATGGCCGAGACCCTGGGCGCCCAGACGGTATCCATAGAGGCCGGAGGGCACCATGAGGCCCAGAGCTATACGGAAGAGCAGTTCGACTATATCGCCATGCGCTA
>SKRJ01000169.1 GCA_007118555.1 Anaerolineae bacterium
CGTGGGCGGCGTGCCATATCGATATCCTCCTACACCCCTTGATGTCTGTGGACCTGTATACAGCCAGTATGCACCGTCCCACTCGATATGCCAATCGGCCCGGGTGTTTTTCCACACTCTCGTTGTCGATTGGTTTTGACATTCTGTGCAAGAGATGCTACACTGGCTGAGAAAGAATAGAGACGCAGCCAACACGCGGGCACCCAATGGGGGGTTGCCCGGTTTCAGCTTTGGTGAGGAGTGACCGGCGAACGATGAACCTAGAGAGTTGGATCCGAGATGTGCAGGACTTTCCGATCCACGGCATCCTTTTCAAAGACATCACACCCTTGCTGAACGACCCTGCCGCCCTACGGGAGGCAGTGGATCGGATGGTAGCCCCCTATCGAGATCGAAAGATCGATCGCGTCGTCGCGATCGAGTCGCGAGGCTTTTTGTTCGGAATGCCCGTCGCGTATCAGTTGCAGGCTGGCTTTGTTCCTGTCCGCAAGGCCGGCAAGTTGCCGTCTGAGCACGTGGGTGTGGAATACAGCCTCGAGTATGGGACCAATCGACTGGAGATGCACCGCGACGCCGTGCAACCCGGTGAGACGGTGCTGATCGTCGATGACCTTCTGGCGACAGGAGGCTCGGCGGCAGCAGCCGTGAGCCTGGTAGAGAAGCTCGGTGGCGTCGTAGAGGGACTTGATTTCCTGATCGAGCTCGAGTTTCTCCAGGGCCGAAAAGCACTCTCAGGATATGACGTGTTCTCGGTTCTAAGAATATAAAAACAAGGGGTCATAACATGACGAAAAATGATGAAAAGATAGCAGAGCTAGAACGAGAACTGGAGCGCACACGGGAAGAGATCAAGCATCTGCGCGAGCAGCTTCAGGAAGAGATCGAGCCCGCTTCGGCGACCGACGAGGATTCGGCCGACGCAGCGGCCGCGATCTATGAGCGCGGCAAGGTGATCTCGCTGATTCAGAATCGCGAGGATCGGGTGCGCTCACTCCACGAGGCCATCGAGCGGGTTCACAAGGGCCTGTACGGCACCTGCAAATCCTGCGGCGAGGAGATCGCCCCAGAGCGGCTCAAAATCATGCCCGAGACCAGCCTCTGCGTGCGCTGCGCCAATCGTCAGGAGTATGGCCCCTATGGCGCCCCACCCCGGCGTCGCGAGCGCCCCATTGTCCTCACGGATGACGAGGTATAAGTACCGCGTTGACCCGTGAACAGAGCTCGATGCGTTCAGAAGCGAGTTACCAAGGGGCGAGTTTTCGCCCCTTTTTTTGTTGTGCCAGGGCGCTTGGGCTTTGGAGGCGGAACCGCAAGCAAGCGTCGAACAACGAAAGCTCTCTTTTGACAAAAAAGGGCAGTCTGACATACAATGAAGTGATTATGGGGTCGGCGCCTGCCAACATGAGCAGGGAGCCATGCCATGGACGCGAGAGCGTGGTCACAGATTCCATCCCTTCTTTGTGGGATAGCGCCTCTTGCCATACATCCGTACTAGAGAGTGCGCTCCTATATAGTGACTGAGAAGCAGAGTTGCGCGTTACGGTTACGAGGAGGTAAGCAATGAGCCAGATGCTCGAGATTCGGTGGCATGGCCGAGCGGGCCAAGGAGTGGTAACGGCAGGAGAACTGCTTGGTGAGTCCACCATGGAAGCGGGCATGTTCTTCCAGGCCTTTCCCGAGTATGGCGCTGAACGCATGGGCGCGCCCATCAAGGCCTACACCCGCCTGAGCTCCGAGGAGATAGAGATCCACTCTCCTATCCTCGAACCCGACATGGTCATCGTCGTCAATCCCAACCTGATTGGCGTCGTGGACATCACAGAGGGTGTGAAGGAAGAAGGCACTCTGATTGTGAACACGAGCCAGTCACCAGAGGCTCTCCGCAAGAGGCTCGGCTTTCAGGGCGGTCAGGTCTGGTGTGTCGATGCCACTCGCATCGCTATCGAAGAGTTCCGACGAGACATCCCCAGCACGCTGATCCTCGGCGTGGTCGCCAAAGCAAGCGAGCTCGTGGATCTCGAGGCTATCGTAGAGACCACACGCGAGACGCTGGGCGGCAAGCTACGTCCCGAGATCGTGGACGCGAACGTGCGCGCCATCGAGCGCGCCTTTGAGGAGTGCACCCAGGGTTAGTGAGACGCACCCGACGGTGCCCGGCACCGGTGCGTATCCTGCACCAGGCACGGTAGTCGTAATAGACGAAGCAAGAATGTAATGGAGGCGAACTGATGACAGATAACAAGGGCCCACGGATGGACAAGCCCTGGCAGCAAGTCCAACCCGGCGGGGTTGTGACCGAACCCGGCAACTCGGTTGCATACAACACAGGCACCTGGCGCAGCATGCGTCCCCTTCGCGATACAGAGCAGTGCACCCAGTGCCTGATTTGCTGGATCATGTGCCCCGACTCGGCCATCACCGTGGAAGACGGCAAGGTCGCCGAGTTTGACTATGATCACTGCAAGGGCTGTGGAATCTGCATGGAGCGTTGCCCCGTAAACATCCGTGAGCCTCACAGCCACACGGGTGAGATGGGCAAAGTCATCCAGATGGTGCTCGAGTCCACCTTTGACAACGACAACGAATAGGCTCTCTCCGAGCCTGTATGCAGCAGGAGGAAACTGATGGTCGCAAGCCAATTCATGCCTCTGGACGGCGCCAATGCTGTCTCGCAGGCGATGCGTCAGATCAACCCTGACGTGGTTGCCGCTTACCCAATCACCCCGCAGACCGCCGTCGTGCAGAACTTTTCACAGTATGTGGCCGACGGCATCGTAGATACCGAGTTTGTGCCCGTCGAGAGCGAGCACGCCGCCATGAGCGCCTGTGTCGGCGCTTCGGCAGCCGGCGCCCGTGTCATGACGGCCACCTCGGCGAATGGTCTCGCCCTCATGTGGGAGGTGCTCTACATCGCCTCTGGCATGCGTCTGCCGATCGTGATGACCGTGGTGAACCGGGCCCTGTCGAGCCCGCTCAACATTCACTGTGATCACTCGGACAGCATGGGCGCCCGTGACTCGGGCTGGCTCCAGTTCTATGCCGAGAGCGGCCAGGAAGCCTACGATAACACCATCAAGGCCCTCAGGATTGCCGAAAGCAAGAGCCTTTCGCTGCCGGTCATGAGCTGCCAGGATGGATTCATCACCGGGCACGGCGTCGAGCGGGTGGGACTACTTCCCGACGAGGCCGTACAAGAGTTTGTCGGCAGCTACGAGCCCGAGCTCACGCTGCTTGATACCGACAACCCCATCACCATGGGCGCCTGGGACTTTACCGATCACTATTTTGAGCACAAGCGCCAGCAGACCGAGGCCATGAACGCATCGATGGAGCTGATCGAGAGCGTGTGCCAAGAGTACGAGATGCTATCCGAGCGCCCGCAGCCGATTCTGGACTGCTACGGGATGGACGATGCCGAGTACGCCATCATCGTGCTCTCGTCCACGGCCGGCACCACCCGGTCGTTGGTGCGCCAGATGCGCGCCGAGGGCAAAAAGGTCGGCGTGCTCAAGCCGCGCCTGTTCCGCCCCTTCCCCGCCGCCCAGATCGTGGACTGCATCAAGAACTGCAAGGCCGTGGCGGTGCTGGATCGCGCGATCTCGTTCGGTGCGCCCCAGGGCATGGGCCCGCTGTTCACCGACATCACCTCGGCCCTGTATGTGGCAGGCGAGTGTGATCTGCCTGTGGTCAACTATATCTTTGGTCTCGGCGGGCGCGATACAACGCCGCCGATGATCGCGGGCGTCTTTGAGGATCTTGAGAAGATCGGAGCTACTGGTGATCGCGGAGATCTGGTCCGGTATCTCGGCCTCCGCGGCTAGCAGCGATCAGAGCATCAGCGCGCAATATCAACCAGGTAGCAAGGAGAGTACATAATGGCTGAGCGGATTCGCGTCAACCTTAGAGACATTATCACCCCGGATGAGAAACTGGCACCGGGGCATCGCCTGTGTGCAGGTTGCGGTGAGCCCACCGTCATACGCCAGATCCTGCACGCCATCGAGACACCTGTGGTGCTCTCGACGGCCACCGGCTGCCTCGAGGTGTCCACGTCGACCTATCCCTTTACCTCGTGGAACGTGCCCTGGATCCATAACGCCTTTGAGAACGCTTCTACGACCATCACCGGCGCCGAGGCGGCCTTCAAGGCCCTCAAGCGCACCGGCAAGATCCCCGAGGACAAGGAGATCACCTTTATCGCCATCGGCGGTGACGGCGCCAGCTACGATATCGGCTTTCAGTGGAACTCGGGCGCTCTCGAGC
>SKRJ01000400.1 GCA_007118555.1 Anaerolineae bacterium
CATGCGCGTGCGCGAGATATCCAGCGTCACCTTTTCGCCCGGCAGATGCCCGCCGATACCCGGCTTGGCGCCCTGGCCGATCTTGATCTCGAGGGCGGCGGCGGCATTGAGATAGTCGAGATGGACGCCAAAGCGGCCCGAGGCCACCTGAGCGATGGTGCGCTCGCCATACTGGTAGAGGGCCGGATGCAGGCCTCCCTCGCCCGTGTTGTAATAGGTGCCCGCCTCGGTGGCGGCCCGCGCCAGCGACTCGCAGGCGTTGAAACTAATCGAGCCGTAGGACATGGCCGAGAACATGATGGGGACATCCAGCTCGAGCTGCGGCGTCAGGGGCGTGCGCAGCATCGGACCATCGTCCTCGCCATTGTCATCGATCTCCAGGAGCTCGGGCTTGGCGCCCAGGTAGGTCTTGAGCTCCATGGGCTCGCGCACGGGGTCGATGGAGGGATTGGTCACCTGCGAGGCATTGAGCACCATGTGGTCCCAGTAGATGCGCTGGGGCTGGTCGTCGCCCATGCCGGTCAGCAGCATGCCCCCCGTCTCGGCCTGCTTGTAGATGCTGCGCAGGATCTCGGGCGCCCAGTTGGCGTGGGGCCGGTACTCGAGCGGGTTGCGGCGCACCGACAGGGCCCCGGTCGGACACAGGGTGACGCAGCGGTGGCAGCCGACGCAGGAAAGATCGCTTGCGCGCACCGTGTCATCGTCGGCGTCGTAAAAGTGTACGTCGTTCGCGCATTGGCGGACGCACACCTGACATGCGATGCAGCGGGCGGGGTCACGCTCGATTACGAAACTGGCGGTCGCCAGCGATAGTGCCATCTCCTACCTCACTCAATAAATAGCGCCGCCCCCGAGGAGCGGCGACAGCGCCTGTGACCTGACACATCCCTGTATCGGTATCATTTCTTGCCCTATCATAGGACCTTGAGCGCGTCGTGTGAATCCTCCATCGGAAGGATATGTGCCCTGCCAGACGGAGGATTTGCACATTGCTGTGTCGAGGTCCGGAGGGTCACGCTGCCGCGAGTGAACGTGGTAAGATGCTGACTCGCAAAGAGACGGGGCCAGGCTTTTAGCCCAGCCCCGCCTGCAAAAGGGGAAGGTATCAGCTAGATGCCATAGTACAGGGCAAACTCGTGGGGGTGCGGCCGGATGCGCACCTGGTCATACTCCATATGACGCTTGTACTGGATATAGCCCTCGATCAGGTCCTCGGTGAACACGTCCCCCTTGAGCAGGAACTCGTTGTCCTCGGCCAGGGCGTCCAGCACCTCGCCCAGCGAGCCGGGCACCTGCTTGACCTCGGCGGCCTCCTCCGGCGGGAGATCGTACAGGTCCTTGTCCAGGGGCTCCCCGGGATCGATCCGGTTCTGGATGCCGTCCAGACCGGCCATCAGCAGCGCGGCAAAGGTCAGATACGGGTTGGCGCTGGGATCCGGAGGCCGGAACTCGATGCGCTTGGCCTTGATGCTCTTGGAATAAACCGGGATGCGGCAGCAGGCCGAGCGGTTCCGCTGCGAGTAGGCCAGGTTGACGGGCGCCTCGAAACCGGGCACCAGGCGCCGGTACGAGTTGGTGGTCGGGGCGCAGATGGCAAGCAGCGCCGGGGCATGCTTGAGCAGACCGCCGATATAGTAGCGCGCATTGTCCGAGAGCTGGGCATAGCCCGCCTCGTCGTAAAAGACGTTGGTGTCGCCCTTCCAGAGGCTGGTGTGCACATGCATCCCCGAGCCATTATCCTCAAAGAGCGGCTTGGGCATGAATGTCGCCGACAGCCCGTTCTGCATGGCGACGTTCTTGCAGATGTACTTGTAGGTCTGTACCACGTCGCCCATACGGCGCAGGGGACCATAGCGCAGGTCGATCTCGGTCTGGCCCGCGGTGGCCACCTCGTGGTGATGGATCTCGACGGGCACGCCGCAGCCCATCAGGGCCAACACGATGCGGCTGCGCACGTCCTGCAGCGTGTCGGTGGGCGGGACGGGGAAATAGCCGCGCTTGGCCGCGATCTGGTTGCCCATGTTGCGACCATCGCCGTTGCCGCTGTTCCACCAGCCCTCGACGCTGTCCACATAGTAGAACTGGGAGTTGGCGCCGCCGCCATAGCGCACGTCGTTGAACATAAAGAACTCGAGCTCGGGGCCCCAAAAACTTTCGTCGGCGATGCCGGTCTCGATGAGGTACTGCTCGGCCTTTTTGGCCACATAGCGCACATCGCGGCTGTAGGGCTGGCGCGTGATCGGGTCATAGATGTCGCAGATCACGTCCATGGTCGGCACTTCGAGAATCGGATCGAGAAAGGCGGTGGTGGCGTCGGGGATCAGGATCATGTCCGATTCGTGGATCTCTTGAAAACCGCGAATGGACGAGCCATCAAAGCCGATGCCATCCTCCAGCAGTTCAGCGTCAAACTCGCTGGCGGGCATGGTAAAGTGGTGCCACATCCCCAGCAGGTCGGTAAAGCGCAGGTCCACCATCTGGACCTCTTTGGCCATGGCAAGGGCGTCCTCTACCGTTGTGGTCATCATCGTGGTCATGCTAATCTCCTAAGACAGATGGCGAGCAGGGATTCCAAGTACGGACGGACACTGGACGGTGCACACCCCCTTTTGCCGTGCAACAACCCTCAACCCGTGGGCTTGCTTCCCTGCCAACCCCATGGCCTCGCCGCCATGTCTGAGCCTCCCCTTTGCGTGATCATTGTAGCAGGACGCTGCCCGGACCGCATCATGCAGCCTGCCCGATCTTGAGAGGCGTCCTTTTGTGCAGGTTGCACAAAGGCGCATGCTACTCGGGATGGTATGCTGAGACGAGCCCGGACCCATGGGCCGATTCTGCAGGATACCCCACCCGGGCGTATAATGATGGCAGACGATGCGGCACGTCCCCGAGGAAGGACCATGGAACGCCCACCCGAGACCCAACGATTGCTCGACACCATCGGCTTTCGCGATCCCGCAGCGGCCGAGTCCTTGCTGGGGCAGATGGCGGCGGATGCGGATGGCGCGCTGCTGTTGCGGCGGCACGACGACCTGATGGCCTATGCCCTGCAGCAGTCCGCCAGCCCCGACCGCGCCCTGCTGGGCCTGCTGCGCCTGTCAACGTCGGCCGACGGGCGCTCGGGCGTGGTGCAGTCCCTCTTGGCGCAGCCCGAGATTCTGCGCCCCCTGTTGGCCATCATGGGCGCCAGCCAGCTCCTGGGCGAGCTGCTGATTCGCGAGCCGGGGCTGGTCGAGCGTCTGGCGCGTCTGCCCGCGCTGGCCCGTGCCCGTGGCGCCGACGAGATACAAGCCGAGTTGGACGCCCGCCTGGAGGGGCTCCAACTGGCCGAGTGGCCCGGCGTCATGCGGTCCTGGCAGCAACAGGAGTTGTTTCGCATCGGCAGTTGCGATCTGCTGGGGATGCTGGACCACGTCACCGTCACGGCGCAGCTCTCGCGGCTGGCCGACACCCTGATCCAGGGTGCGCTGGCCCTCGCCCACGAGCGCACGGGCGGCGCCGCCAGCGGCCTCACGGTGCTGGCTCTGGGCAAGCTGGGGGGCGGCGAGCTCAACTATAGCTCGGACATCGATCTGCTCTTTGTCACAAGCCAGGACGCGGCCCGCGCCACGACCGTGGGAGAGGACCTGATCGAGACCCTGGCCGCCCGCACAACGGGGGGCTTTATCTACCGGGTCGACATGCGCCTGCGTCCCTGGGGCCGCTCGGGGCCGCTGGTGATGACCGCCGAGGGGTACGAGAGCTATATGCGGCGCCACGCCCAGCTCTGGGAGCGCCAGGCCCTGCTCAAGGCGCGCCCCGTGGCCGGCGATCTGGCGCTGGGACAAGAGTTGCTGGACCGCCTCGCCGACCTCGTCTATGCGGTGCCACAGGAGGAGGCCCGCGCCACCGTGCGCGACCTCAAGCAGCGCATCGAGCGCGGGCTGGAGCGTCGCGGACGCCGCTGGGGCGAGGTCAAGGCCGGCATCGGATCGCTGCGTGATATCGAGTTTGTGACCCAACTGCTCCAGCTCATCCACGGCCGAAAGCACCCGGCGGTGCGCACGCCCAACACGCTCGACGCGCTGGGCCTGCTGTACGCCGAGGGCCTGCTCGCCAGTGAGGACCATCGCGTCCTGTGCGAGGGGTACGGCTTTTTGCGGCCGGTAGAGCACTATATCCAGCTCATGCACGGGCGCCAGTCGCATTCGCTGCCCACTGACCCCGACGAGCTGGCCTATCTCGGGCGGCGCCTGGGCTTTGCCGGTGACAACCCGGGCGAGCAGCTCGTGTTGCGCTATGACGCCCACGCCGAGGCCGTGCGCGCGGTGTATGAGCGCCACGTCGATCCCGACGGAGCCACGTCTCCCTCCGGGAGTCCGGGCAACGACGCGGCCACGGTACGGCGCCATGTGGAGCGCATGGCCCCATCCTACAGCGAGACCTTTACCCCTGACGAGATTCGGCGTCACGCGTCACTGGCCGACCGGCTGCGTCCCGACAACCTGGTCGAGGTGGAGGCCGTCCTGCTGAGGGACGACACCTGGCGGGTGACCGTCGTGGCCTACGAGTACCAGGGCGAGCTGGCGATCATCTGCGGTTTGCTGACCGCCTATGGCTGTGACATTCGCGAGGGCAGCGTCTTTCGCTACGATCGGCCCGGCAGCGAACCTGACGCCGGGCGGCCCAAGATCGTCGACGTCTTTACCGTCCACCGGCCAGCCGCGCCCCAAGAGGGCGAACTCTGGCGAGACTATCGCCGCGACCTGGCGGCCATCCTGGGCCATCTGGAGGCCCACGAGCCTGGCACCGCCCAGGCCGAGCTGGTGCGCATGGTGGCCCCCACCGTGCGCGCCGACGTCGACCCGCATAGCCTGCAGCCCATCTTTATCGATATCGACAATGACGCGTCAGAGCGCTATACCGTGCTGCACATCGACGCGCCCGATACGCCGGGGTTCCTGTACGAGTTCGCCAGCGCTTTGGCCGTGCTGGGCTATGATATCGGGCGCATGACGCTGGCTTCCCGAGAGGCGCGGGTCGTCGATACCCTGTACCTCACCGATCGTGACGGGCACAAGATCAGCGCCCCCGAGGAGCAGCAGAAACTCCGCGCCACCACCGTGTTGGTCAAGCATTTCGCGCACCTTTTGCCCTATGCGCCGGACCCCGGCCGGGCCATCACCCACTTTCGGGATCTGATCGCACAACTGCTGAGCCGCGCCGACTGGCCCATGGAGCTCGCCTCGCTCACCAGCCCCCCCGTGCTGGAGGGGCTGGCCCGCCTGCTGGGGGTGAGCGACTTTTTGTGGAATGATCTCTTGCGCGTCCAGCACGAGAACCTGTTCCCCATCATCCGGGACGTAGAGGCCCTGACAGAGACCAAGCCACACCAGCGTCTGCGCGCCGAGCTGGACGCGGAACTGGAGCGGCTGGCGGGCAACTGGGACGCCCAGGCCGAGGCGCTGAACGCATTCAAGGATCGGGAAATCTTTCGCACCGACCTGCGCCACATCCAGGGGCACCTGCCCAGCTTTTCGGCCTTTAGCCAGGAGCTGAGCGATGTGGCCGAGGTAGTGGTACAGGGGGCGTACAGACTGTGCCACGAGAGGCTGCGCGCCCGCCACGGCAGGCCCCGCCGGGATGACGGCACCCCCGCGCCCATGGCCGTGCTGTCCCTGGGCAAGCTGGGCGGCCGCGAGATCGGCTATGCCTCGGATATCGAGCTGCTGTTCCTCTATGACGGCCCGGGCCAGACCGATGGGCCCGATGTTGTCGACAACGCGATCTATTACGAGGAGCTGGTGCGCCGGTTCCTGCGGGTCATCCGGGCCCGGCGCCAGGGCATCTTTGAGCTCGACCTGCGCTTGCGCCCCTATGGCGAAGCGGGCAGCCTGGCGGTCTCGCTCGAGGCGTTTCGGCGCTATTTTGGGCCCGGCGGAGCCGCCTGGCCCTATGAGCGCCAGGCCCTGGTGCGGCTGCGCCCCATCGCCGGCGATCCCGACCTGGGCAGTCAGGTGCAGGCCCTGCGCGACGAGTTTGTCTATCAGGGGGATCCGCCCAACGTGACCGCCATCCGGGCCATGCGCGAGCGCCAACTGCGCCATCTGGTGGCGGGCGGCACCCGCAATGGCAAGTTCAGCCGCGGCGGCCTGGTGGACGTCGAGTACCTGGTGCAGACGCTCCAGATGCGCTACGGCGGCCAGGACGCCCGCGTGCGCTCGCCCAACACCCAGCAGGCGATGCAGGCCCTGGCCGCGATCGGCGTCCTGGGCGCCGACGATTACGGGCGCCTGCGAGAAGCGCATCTCTTTTTACGGCATCTGATTGACGCTCTGCGCATGGTGCGGGGCCATGCTCGCGATCTCACGGTGCCGCCCCAGGGGAGCGACGAGCTCACATTTCTGGCGCGGCGCTGCGGCTATGGCAACGACGCCGACCCGCTTTTGCGTGACCTGGATCGCCACATGGCGACGGTGCAAGAGTTGGTGGAGCGCTTCTTGTCTTGATGGCACGCCGATCCACTGCATCGAGCCACGTATCTTGCGGGTTTGTGGGTTCGATGCCAATCGACTAGACTGGCCAAGGAGATTCTGCGACCCGAGCAGAACTGCGCGCTTGCCCAAAGAGCGAGCCAGAAGGAGACCAAAAGATGCGACAGATCAAACCGGCACCGGGGCTGCGTATTAAGTACATCATTTGGGTGTGGATCGTGTTCGTCTGCCTGCTCCCCCTGATGCTCCTGTCCTTGGCGCCCGAGATACCCTGGCTCTTTGCGTTCATCTACCTGGCCGCCAATCTGCTGTGGGCCGTGCCCACCTCTCTCTTGATGCTCCCCTACTATGACAGCATCTCCTACGAGCTCACCGATGACGAGATTACCGTACGCAAGGGCATTCTGACCAAGACCGAAAAGCGCGTGCCCTATCACCAGATTACCAACGTCGAGCTCAAGCGCGGGCCTCTGGACCGCATGCTGGGCATCGGCACCCTCGAAGCGCAGACCGCGGGCTACAGCCAGCAGGCGGGCGCCGAGGCGCCCCTGCCCGGTCTGGCCGACTGGGAGATGATGAAGCGCGAGGTGATGGCGCGAGTACACAAGAGCCGGGCCGCCCTGAGCGAGGCCTCCAGGCTCAAGCCGGATAGCGCTCCCGAGGGCGAGGCTGCCCCCAGCACCACGCTGCTGGCCGAGGTTCTGACCGAGTTGCGCGCCATCCGCGAGGCGGTGGAAGCGCGACGGCGCTAGATCCGGCGACAAGAGTTGAGAGCATCAAAAGGACGGGAGGTCGACATGTGCGTGATATGCACCGCCATCCCCGCATCGCTAAGCCTGGGCGCCGTGGCCGAGGCGAAACAGAATGAGGCTCGGCGCGAGGCTCTGGCCAACGGCGAGATACCGCCGCAGCGCAGGCCCTACTGGGCCGTGTCGCTGGGGGCCATGCTCGTCGTGGTCACTGCGGCGACCCTATACCACGCACAGGGCGGCGGCTGATCACCTCCACCTTCCGTCGCCCAGCAGACCAGCCCGGGCCTGCTCCGCCCGCTGATACGAGACAGGGGAGCAGGCGCCTGATGGCCTGACTCAGAGCCCCAGACGTGCGCTCGCTCCGTGCGGTGCGCGCCAAGACATCAGCCTCCGCCCCGCCGTTCGCCCTGTGGAGAACGCAATCCGGCGCCTACACGCGAGCGATCGCCCATGGCCCCTGCCTGTTCTAGACCCGACGCCATGCATACCGCCCGGCAAGCTCCACCTATGATGCCATAGTATATAAAATTTATCGACAAAGTTGATTTTTCACGTGAACAGTGCGCCTTTTCGCCGAACTTGAACGGCTATTATGGAAATCTATTGACAGGCGGCAGGGACTATGCTAGCCTTTATGTGGATACGATATGCCCCTGCTGGGGCGCGCCTCTTGCGCGAAAGAGTACGTGTTTTCGCTGAACTTGTGTCAGAATTATGCCAAGCTATTGACAGCTATCAGGGACTATGCTAACTTGTACGTAAGCGCTCCATAAATACGGAAATCGCAACCAGGAACTGCCACGAAACAGAGTATCGGCATCTGGCTTACCCATACAGGTGTTCCTCGTTGCGATTGCTTGCCCATAACAGGGGACCATGCCTCGCATGGCGTACCCCGATACGATATATAGACGTTCTCGGACGGATATCTCGGCCAGAGACGTGCTATCAAAGGTTGGCACAAGACCAGCCTGCATGATAGATAGCGTACGGCAAAAAGCGCCGGACGCAAAGATGAGACCCTTTCTGGTTCACTTGCCGGTTAGCAGAAAGGGCCTCAACAAAGATGGGGTGAACCACCTTTGCTTTACTATACAGGACATCCTGCTGTTCTGCAAATGCGGTTCACCCCGGCAAAGGGGGTGAGCGCCGAAAGAACCTGTCCGACGCTTTGATCATCATTCGGTAGAGCATGGAACAGAAGGAGAATCTGACGTGAATACCAAGCGATTGCTTACGGTCATTCTGGCTCTGGCAATGGTTCTGACCCTTGTAGTGCCCGTCATGGCCCATGGCCATGCCGCTACTGTCGATACGACAGCCATTGTCGATGCCGGAGGCGCAGGTAACGCGCCCGAAGTCCTGGCGGCCTGGCAGTGGGCTGAGGGGTTCCAGAGTGGCAGAGAGCTTACACCCAACATACGGAGGGCAGAGCCCTGCACAGCCGCCGAGACAGAGATCTGTGTATGGGCCGTGGTTACGGATCCCAACGGCATCGGAGACATCCAGGATGTCTTCTTCCGAGTCTATCATCCCGATGAGACCTTCAAGGTGCAGGTCCACATGACCCGCCTCATGCTCGAGGCTGAGTGGACCGCGGCCAAGGCACTGGCCCGCAACAGTGGCCAGATGACCGCCGAAGAGTCGGTCATCCTGGATGAGATGCTCGAAAAGAACGTTGCGGTGATGTACATGGGCTGCTGGACCTACCACACGCATCAGATGGCGGGCATCTATTGGACAATGGTGAGCGGCGTTGACATGGCCGGCAATGTCGGCACACTGGGCGCCTGGCTGAACATCCTGCCCATCGTCGCGCTGAACATCGACTTTGCCGCTGTCAACTATGGCCCGATCGTGCCCGGCGCCGTCAAGTGGGTGGCCGGCAGCAGGACCTGGGGCGACGGCCGACCGACCGTGTGGAATCTGGGCAACGTGCCCGCCGGCCTGCGACTGCATAGCTCGGCCATGGTGGGTATAGCCTACCAGAAGCTGATCGAGGACTTTAATGTTCAGCTTCTCAATCAGCACGTGATCTATCGGGCCAGCGAGTGGGTGACCCTCTGGGGACCGCTGCTCCCATGCGTATGTGAGCAGATCGACTTTTCCATCCGTCCGCAGTTCGGAATCCCGTCCGACACCTATCAAGGCCAAATGAGACTGGAGATCTTTGCGCTCGACAACAACAACAGCTAGGCTCGCCTAGCCCAGTGGCGTGCGGCCGATGACCTCGGCCGCACGCTACCCTGGATTGTACACCTGTTTGAGGCCTGCGGACTTGACGCCCGATCATCCCCTATCGTTACAGTAAGCGTTGCAGGACACCCTTTTGATCCATAGGAGGCATATCTTGAGAGCCATACAACGAGGACTCGCTCTGCTGGCCCTGGTGATCCTGATCGGACTGGCCTTGACGCCCAAGATAATGGCCGGGGGAGGAATCGGCCTGGCACCCGCCAGAATCGAGCTCAGCGACGCCATGCGCGGTGGCGAGTATGACTATACGCTCATACTGATCAACCCTGGCGATGGAGAGACCTACTATACCCTCGGCACCGAAGAAGGCGAGGCGGCTGCCTGGGTAAGCTACTTTGAGCATGAAGGCGCCGAGAACCCAATCGAGGGCATCCTCGTGCCGGGCGACACTCGCATGCCTCTCATGGTACGCTTCAATATCCCAGAAGACGCTGCGAATCGCACCTATGAGGTAAATCTCTTGGTAGAGGCCGGGCTCGCACCTCCCGACGCTGCAGCACCAAGAGCTAGAAGAGAGTCCCTCGGAGGTGCCGAAGTTATGGTCCGTATCGCGTCAGAGGTAACCATCGATGTAACCGGGACCCAGATCCTGACGGCCGATGTGACCAGCATCATGGTCGAGAACACCGAGGTGAACTATCCCCTGCGCACCACGGTGCATATGCGCAACACCGGGAACGTCGACGCCCGGCCCGAGGTTCGGGTCGAAGCCTGGCAAGATGGGCAACTGGTGAGAGAATATGTGTTCGCAGAAGAGGTGATCAAGCCGGGCGCTAATGCCGTTATTATGGGTGAGGGCGATACAACGGGTATGGAAGACGGCGAATACCTCGTCAACGTCTCGGTGCGCCTGGGTGGCCAAGAGATCAGCACGTACGAAAGAGAGGTCTCGTTGTTCCCTGTGGGCACCCTCACACGCAGGGGGGATCTTGTGGCGTTAGAGATCGAGGGAGAGCCCTATGTCGGTCGTGTGCTCAGGATTCTGGGTACCTTTGTCAACACCGGGCAGATCGAGACCATGGCACAGCTTGTGGTCGAGGTCTACCGCGACGGCAGTATGATTGCCATAGAGGAGGGCCGCGAGATCCGCATTCTGCCCAAGCAGAGCGAAGTGGTCAGGGCCTATTATGAGCTGAACGAGCCGGGAGACTATCAGTTCAAGGCCCACGTCTATTACGAGGGCAGAGTCACGGATACGGCAGAGCAGACGATTCGGGTGACCTCGGGTCCTGCTCCACAGCAAGAGGGGGCAGGAGAGAGCCTTCGGGCGGCACTGCGCAGCCTACTGGAGCTGCCCTCATTGGTTGCCCAGGGCGACCGCCGTGCGCTGTTTGGCGTTGGCATTACCCTGCTCATGGTGGCCCTGATCTACACGGTCGTCTCGGCACTGAACCAGCGCCGCAAGGGGGATCACAGCAAGGCCTGAGCCGCGGTCCATAGTGGGACAGCATAGCAATAGTGGCCCAGGAGATGCATTGTCCTTGGCCGCGAGGGGAAACGATAATGACTCCTGATAGCAGATCGGGATTGCCGATACAGAATCGTGGACGCTTTGTGTTGCGTCTGTGCGTGGCTCTCCTGCTGATTAGCCAGTTGGTCCTGGCCCCCCTGGCGCACCATGCTTTTCGAGGCGTTTTCACGGCACACGCAGAGGCGCAAGCCGAGGGAGAGGAGGGGCCGGCCGAGATTGGCGGCGAGGGGTCCCTACCAGAGCCAACGGCCGAGCCAGAACCGACGGCCGCGCCAGAACCGACAACCGCGCCAGAGCCAACGGCCGAGCCAGCGGCATGTGCGGAGGCGCTATTGGTGGCCATGTGGGTAATGCCCGATAAGGGCGGTTTTCCCATGGAGCCGGGCGCAACCGCCCGAGTCTGGGTCGTGACCCGAAAAGCCGAGGGGATGTCCACCCAGGGCAGTCTGCTGCGTGCAGGCGAGAGCCATATTGCCACGCTGCACTATGAACCCGTAAAAGACTCGGAGGAGATCCGTTCGGCTTCGGAGGCCGCCAAGCAGCTAGGACTCGTAGACAGGGGCCAACTCCAACAGATCAAGGCGGGCATTAACGCCGGCCAGACGCAAGCGGCGCGCAGTGCCCTTGAGGTACCCTCCGGGAACGGCACGCCAGGTACAGAGGACTACAAGGTAATGGCCCACGTGTCCGGCGACCCTGCCTGCCCCGAACTGCATGCCGACGTCATTATCCAGGTGCGCGGTCCCGAGCCGACAGCCACGACGATACCGACCGCCACGCCCGAGCCTACGCCCACAGCGACGCCGACGCTAGAGCCCACCGCTACGCGGACACCGACGGCTACGCCTACGCGGACGCCGACGGCCACGCCTACGCGGACGCCAACGGCCACGCCAACACGGACGCCAACGGCCACGCCAACACGGACGCCAACGGCCACGCCAACACGGACGCCAACCGCCACACCCAGGCCCACAAGGGCAGCGACGCGGACGCCGACCGCTACGCCTACGCGAACGCCAACGGCCACGCCGACAGCCACAACGACGCCAACGGCCAGGGCGACACCAGCGCAGACGCCGACCCCGACAGGTCCGGCCCAATTGGCGCCTACTCTGACGCCAGAGATCACCCCGATTGCCGGGGACATGACACCGATACCCAATCCGAGCCCGACGGAAACCCAGATGCTTGAGCCTGCTGATCCGCCCAGTCTTATACGCCGGCCCACCTATCAGGCGATAGGTACGCCTACTCCCACACCCGATACCTATGCCAGGCCATCTCCTGAACCGACCCCCTTCCCGCCCTCGGAGGAGGTATGCGAGCCCCATGACATCCTGGCGCTCTGGCTGCTGCCGGATGACGATCCCGCCCTGGCAGGGATGCAGATTGCGCCGCTGCCGGGAGCTGATCGGGAGATCGAGGTCTGGCTGGTTGTACGAACGTACGAGCAAGCGACAGTTGCGGTCGAGTGGTTCCAGCAGAATGGCGGCTCGATGGGCACGGTGCCGCTGAACGTCACCTCATGGGAGGCGGGTGAACAAGCCCTGAAAAAGGGTGCCGCCAGTGGGGCCCTGACCGACACGGACCTGGCCAACATCGATGATGCACGTATGATGCAAGAGGCTCTCATCTATACAGGGGCCATCACCATGCGCCCCAGCGATCCCGCCGGTGATTATGACGTGGTAGCGAGTGTGACGTCCGAGACATGCGCGCCGCTGTCGTTGGCCAGCCGATTCGAGTATCTGCCGCTGCTGGTGCTGGAGATCGACTTTGACACGCTCCCCTTTGGGCATGTGGCGCCCATGGAGCAAGCGGTCATCTCGGGCGACACCCACTTTGTGCCGGGAGACGGACGGCCAACGATCCGCAATACGGGCAATGTCGCAGGACGCCTGCAGGTCCTCTTTGAGCCCATGACCCTGGCCAATGGCTCGGGGCAAATCACCGAGTGGGAGGTCACCTTCCTGGATGAGACGTTGCATGTGCAGGCCTCGGAGCCTGCGACCTTTGCGCGATGGCTCGATCCGGGTGCCGTGGTAGCCATTGACATGGCCTTTACCGCCACAGCCCAGATGCCGGAAGGGCAGTACTCGGGAAGCATGTTGTTGATGCTGCTCCCATAGGGGCATCGCTCAGCGCGATTCGCCACACACAGGCATGGTGTTAGCGCCATGCCTGTTCTTTTTGGTACGGGACGAGACAGGATGTCCTCGCACGATGGGAACGCTGCCCGTCCCCCCGAGCCTGTGATGGCCCTGTGCAACCAATCTGTGCCATGCAGTCATTATAGAGCAATCTCCCTCTCACCTCGGCGCATTTTGGCTCCATACCGCTTGACTATAGAACTTTTGTTCTATATGCTTTTGGTAGAGGCGGAATCATGGCCCAACAACAAAGCAAACAGCAACTCCAGGCTACCGTGGCCGCCATCCAGGCGCGCTGGGGGCCACGCGCCCTCACCACGGCCCGCGAGCGCAAACCTCCCGGCGGCCTGCCCAGCAGCATCGCGGCGCTGGATGCCCTTTTGCCTCACGGTGGCTTCCCCCGCGGGGGGATCGCCGAGCTCTGCGGCTATGGCACAGCGGGGCACCTGCCCATCGCGGCCCGGGCCCTGGCCCAGGCCCAGGGGGTCCACAGCCAGGTGGTGGCCGTGGACGCCGAGGGCAGCCTCGATCTGGCCACCCTGGCGCACTGTGGCGTGCAGATGGAGACGCTGGCCATCCTGCGGGCCCGGAATTTCGCCCACGCCCTGCAAATGACCACCGACCTGCTGCAGGCCGGGTTCGCCGGGGCGCTGCTCTTGGACCGGCTGCGCGACCTGTACGCCCTGGCCGATGGCGAGACGCTGCAACGCCTGGAGCAGGCGCTGCGAGACTGGGGGCCGCTGCTGGCCCGCTCGGGCACGACGCTGCTCTGGCTCACCGAGCTCTCGGCGCCGGGGCTCTATCCCGAGGGGCTGCCCCTGGCCTATGCCGCCGGCGTACGGCTGCTGTGCGAGCACCAACGCTGGCTGGCCCGGGGCCAACGGGTGACCGGCTATGTCTCCCGGGTAACCCTGTGCAAGAGCCGGGGCGGCAGCCCGGAGGCCCATCTGACGTTACGCTTTTCTCTGGCTTAGGAGGCAGACGATGAACCAAACAAGTACATCCCAGCGCATAGCCTGCCTGTTGCTCGAGGGGTGCCCCCCCGAGGCGAGCGAATCGCTGTGGGAGGCCCTGTGTGCCCACAGCCCCGGCGTGGAACGGGTCGAGGGCGCAGGGCAATTCTACCTGGATGTGGGGCATGTCGCGCCCCGCTATGGCGACGAGGCGGGCTGGTGCCGCGCCGTGCTGCACGAGGTCCGGGCCCAGGGCCTGGCCGGGGCGCGGCTGGGCTTGGCGGGATGCAAATTCGCCGCCGAGATCGCAGCCTGCATGGCCCCGCCCGAGCCCGGCTACCGCGTCGTGGACACGTCCGACGCCCGCTTTTTGGCGCCCCTGCCCCTGGACGCGCTGCCCCTCTCCAACGACGCCCGGCGGCGCCTGCGGGTGCTGGGGCTCGAGACCATGGGCAAGCTGGCAGCCCTGCCCGGCGCCGCCGTGGCCGAGCAGTTTGGCCCCGAGAGCCTGCCCGCCTGGCGTTGGGCCCGGGGCCAGGACGAGCGCCCTGTGCTGGGGCGGCGCTGCCAGA
>SKRJ01000084.1 GCA_007118555.1 Anaerolineae bacterium
ACGCGTCCGTCGGGCGAGCCCATGCGTCCGCGGAAATTGCGGTTGCCGGTCGAGAGGCAGACCTCTCCCGCGCCAATGACCCCCATGTGCCGCCCGATGCATGGCCCGCAGCCAGGGGTGCCCAGGGTGGCGCCGGCGGCCAGCAGGGTCGCCAGGGTGCCGTCGGCGGTGGCCTCGGTCAGTATGCGGTGCGACGCCGGAATCACCAGCAGGCGCACGTGGAGCGCCACCTGCTTGCCCTCCAAGATGCGCGCCGCGGCCTGCAGGTCGCTCAGGCGGCCGTTGGTGCACGTGCCGATGAACACCGCGTCCACGGCCACGTCGCCCACCTCGGCGATGGGGGCCACATTGTCGGTGGCATAGGGCTGGGCAACCTGGGGCGTCAGCGCGTCCAGGTCCACGACCACGGTCCGGGCATAGGACGCGCCGTCCTGCACCGATAGCCATTCCGGCACGTCCCAGCCAACGGCGGCCGGGCCCGTCGGGGCGATGATCCCCGCCTTGGCGCCCAGCTCGGTGGTCATGGAGCAGAGCGTCTCGCGGCCATCCAGGTCGAGCCAGTCCAAGCCATGGAACTCGACCGTCTGGTAGCGGGCGCCATCCAGCCCCAGCATACCGCACAGGTACAGGCTCAGGTCCTTGGGCACGACGCCGGGCCGAAAGCGGCCCCGCACATCGACGCGGATCGTCTCGGGCACCCGCAGCCAGTTGCGCCCCGTGGCCATGGTCAGGGCCATGTCGCGGGAGCCGACACCGGTGCCAAGGGCGCCCACGGCGCCATACGCGTTGGCGTGCGAGTCGGTGCCAAAGGCGATCTGCCCGGGGCCCACCAGCCCCTCCTCGATCATCACCACATGGCATACGCCATAGCCCACGTCATAGAACTGGTCGATGCCTTGCGCGCGGGCCCACTGGCGCACCAGCACCTGGGCGTCCGCCGTGGCCACCGACGACGCGGGGGCCACATGATCGATCATGATCGCGATGCGGTCGGGGTCATAGACCCGCTCGGCCTTGAGCTCGTTACGAAAGGCGTCGATCACCTCGGGGGTGAGCGAGTCGTGGGACATGCAGCGATCCACCTCGACGATCACCAGGTCGCCGGCGCGCACGGGGCGGCCCACGCTGTGCGAGAGGATCTGTTCCGACAGGGTGAGCGCAACGTCAGGCATGGGGCACCTCATGTTCATGGTGATCGCCGGTCCAACGGCGCAGGATGGCGTCCACGTCGTCCAGCCCGATGGGCTTTTCGTCGGCCAACGCCTTGATATGCTGGGTGGCGGCGCGCAGCTCTTCCTCGGGGATGTCCAGGCGTAGCTGCTCGGCCCGGTCCTTGATGGCGTTCCAGCCCGTCAGGCGATGGGCGATGCTGATATAGCGCTCCAGGCCAAAGTCCTGGGGCGACAGGATCTCGTAGGTCTCGGGGTTGTTCAACACGGCCTTGGCGTGCACGCCAGCCTTGTGGGTGAACGCCGTTATGCCGGTGATATAGTTGTTGAACGGGATGTCGACGCCGACGATCTCGGCCAGCATGGCGTCCAGCTCGCGGATCACCGGCAGGTTGTACTTGGACACCGAGTCACGGTCCATGGCGTACATGCGCGCCACCATGCCCCCCAGGGAGGCGATGCCGTTGCGCTCGCCGATGCCCAGGATAGTGGTGTCCACATGGGTGGCGCCGGCCTCCAGCGCGCAAAAGGCGTTGGCGATGGCACAGCCCGCATCGTTGTGGCCGTGAAACTCGATGTCGCACGAGACGCGCTCGCGGACGCGGCGCACCACGTCGTACACCTGCATCGGCGTCGCTACGCCTACCGTGTCGGCGATGCCCACCCGGTTCACGCCCAGCTCGGCGACCGCCTCATAGATCTCGAGGATGTCGTCCAGGTCGCTGCGGAACGAGTCCTCGGTGCTGAAACGCACCTCGAACCCGCGATCCAGGATGTGGGTGACCACCTCGCGGGCGCGCTCGATGATGGCCGGGATGTCCATGCCGTGGCTAAACTTGCGCAGCATGGACGAGGTGCCGATGAGCAGATCGATGCCGTCCACGCCGGTGGCGATGGCGGCCTCGGCATCGGACAGGGTACAGCGGACGTGGGTCAGCACCTTGGCATTGAGACCCAACCCCGCGATGGTCTTGCAGTCATGCATGCTCTGGGGCGACGCAACCGGCGACGTCAGCTCCATATACTCGACGCCGAAATCATCCAGCGCCTGGGCGATCCGGACCTTTTCCTCGGTCGAAAAGTTCGCGCCGACGAACTGTTCGCCTTCCCGCAGTGTTGACTCGATGATGCTAAAGGGACCTATTGACATGGCTATTATTCTCCCCAGTCTTCCTCTTCTTCCGGCGCCATATCCAGGGTCAACGGATCCAGCGCCACAACCTCCAACTCGACGCCGCACTCGGGGCAATCGACGATCTCCCCCTCGAGGGGATCCTCCAGCTCGATCTCGGCTGCGCATTCGGGGCAATTTCCGATCATGTCTCTCACCTCCTCTCTGGTCCAGATTTGTGGCATCACCGGGGCAACACTGCGGGTCCGGTCGCCGATGGTGGGCACAAAAAAAGAGCGTCCCCTCTGGTCTGAGGAGCCGCTCTTGTTTCCTGTGCCTCTCGGTTGCGAGGCGTGAGCAAAGCTAGCCTGACCAGCGGGTCGGCTGTTGACGCTTGCTCTTCTTCACGAGGAGGGACGGTGTCCCTCGCTCTGCGATGCTCTGATGGCTGTGCGGCCTCATCGGCAATCCCTCTCCTCGCAACATATTGGGCGGGACTATAGCACGGTGAGGCTGGCGTGTCAAAATGGCGCGCATCACTGTCGAGGATTGCATACGCAATAAAGGGGCGCACACGTATGTGCACCCCTTGCTTTACGATTCAGCGAGCGCTCGAACGGCAGGCCCTACGGGCGCCCTCCCGGACGACCGGCCCAGGGCGGCGGCCCGGGGCTCCTGCCATTGCCCGACTGACCAGGCGGTCCATCCTGCGGGGGACCACCGGCCCACGGCGGCGGACCGGGCTCGGCCGTGTCTTCCGCTGGTGCAAGCGGGCCTATCCGCATAAACCCACCAGCCCAAGGTGGCGGACCGGGGGGCAACCCCAACTCTTGGCGAATCTCGCCCCACTCGAGCCCCTGCGCAAAGAGCGCAAGCGCCTCATCCACGGTGATATCGAGGTCAGCATCAGCCAGCGCAAAGGCCTGCTTGATCTGGCCCCAGCCCAGGCCATCCTCAACCTTGAGAGCCAAAAGATCCTCCGGATCGACGTCAAAGCTCGCAGCCAAACGGTAGGCCATCATGACCTCGCCCCATCCCAGATCCTCTTGGACATGCCTTTGCAGGAGTTCCTTCCAGTCGAGGCCATCCTCAGACACCATCTGAGAGACTCTCCAGGCCTTCATGATCTGGCCAAAGCCGATCCCGTCGGCATGCAGACCCATGAGCACCTCGCAGTCGACGTCCATGAGCACCGCCAGCATGCGAGCAAAGGGGATACAATCAGGCGCCGGATCTTCGTCCTCCGCCATCACCGCCACCGTCGAACCCGTGAGCAATAGGGCCACGATCAGGATCGTGGCGAACAAGAATCGCATGGATCGCTTCATCGGCAACCTCCCCTCCGGCGCACTGCCATATCCTGGACGCACAAAGGCATCATAGACACGCATCTCTTCTCTTCTACGCCATACTACGACATGGGATCTCTTCTGTCAATAGCTTGCGAGCGTATTAACGCCAAATACCTTTATTGGTGGTCTTGGTGCATCGCGGCGATCAACTCTTCAGAGGTGCCGATGCTCACTCAGCGCCCTGCCCCGTAAGCACCGCGAAATCATGCGCGTTGATGCGCCGCGTCCCCTGCACCAGCCACGACCAGCTCGCCTGCGGATCGCGCCCTTGGAAAGCGCTGAGTCTGGCTCGCAGCGTAGCATCGATCACAATCGGGCGGTCAAGATACAGGCTATCATTGCGCACCGAAAAAACCCATGGGTAGCGCTCAGGATCTTGTATGAGGCGACTTGGCTTGCGCTCTGGATAGGACGCGACCTCCGCATGGGCCACCACACCGGTCCCCGAAGCGTAAAAGCAGATCCAATCACCTGGCTTAAGGACCTTGCGCCCCGCAGTTCGATCCCCGTAAGCATAGATCCCGTGCTGCCCCACGAGGCTTTGGATGTTATCAACTGCTGACTGAGCTTCAGTTTCTCGAACAGGAGATATCCAGTAGGCAGTATCTTTATCATCGGATGA
>SKRJ01000141.1 GCA_007118555.1 Anaerolineae bacterium
ACGGGCTACTATGGCACCGTGTGCCGATTGCAGGATGCATGGAACTACTATGCGTTCGTCATCGGCCATGACGGCTCGTTTGGTATCGCACGAGTACAGAATGGCGTTGTGACCTTCCTAAGCGAGTCGCGCGAAGGGATCGGCATCCGCCCCGCCACGGAGATCAACCAGGTGGGCGGCATCTGCCACGGCAATACGCTCATGATGGTCGTGAATGGCCAGAGCCAGGTTCAGGTCCAGGATAACACCTTTGCGTCCGGTACTACCGGCGTCATGGTGCTTACCCGCGGGCAGCCCGGCGTTCTCGTCGAGTACCAGAACTTTATGGTGACGACGCCAGAGGCGCCCCCTGAGGCGCCCCCGGTGACCGAGCCTGTTACGCCGGCGCCGGTGCCTGTGGAGGCCCAAAGCCTTGTAGGCGCTACTGGTGGCGCGCACCACGACTATACCGTCACCTACCCGGCAGAGACCGAGGTGATGGTGTCGATGAGCTATTGGCCGTCGGATCCATCGTACGCGACCGGCATCGGCTTTAACATATGGAGCAATGGCCATCGGGTCGCCGAGGGCGAACGCACCGAGTTTGGCAACATCCTGGAAGCCACCTTTGTCGCCGAGGCCAATGCAGAGTATGTGATCCAGGTGTTCAACTATATCGATGGACGTAGCATCTCGTACGAGCTGACTACGTCGCCGTAACGCAAGCGAGATGATCGTTCTACTTGGCAAGCGTAGCTGAAGTGGGATAGGAAACCTATCGAGCCCGCCTCTTTGGTCGGGCAAGATAGCCAGAATAGATCAGAGTGGCAGAGGCCGGTGATTGAGTCACCGGCCTCTGCTCTTTGCTCCCCCCGTCTGAATCCGGGCGTCCCCTCCGCCTGGCACTGCCCAAACCCCAGCCTTTCACTCCTTCAGGCCGGCCGCGTGGAGCATCTCCTCAAAGCAGTCGGGGCACAGCCCGTGGCTAAAGCTGGCTCTGGAATGCTGGGCGATATAGCGCTCCAGTTGGGTCCAGTAGCCCTGGTCATCGCGGATCTTTTTGCAGCTCGCGCAGATGGGCAGCAGACCCCCCAGCTCGCGCACGTCGGCCAGGGCATCCTGCAGAGCGATGATCAGCTCTTCACGCTCGCGTTGCGCTCGGATATGGCGTGTCAGATCGCGCAGGATGATCACCGATCCCGACGGCTCGCCCGAGTTCTCGATCAGCTCAGACACCTCGACCATAAAGTTCCGGGCATCCTCGCCCGTTCCCAGAACGACCGTCTCGTCTCGGTGATGGCCGTGCATCTGTCCCCGTAGCATGGGCGAGAGTTGCGGCGCCAACGTGCATAGATGCCGCCCCATCAGATCCCCGCCGCCCAGCATCTGAAGCCCAGCCGGATTGAGATCCAGGATCCGATCGGAGGTATCCACCACCACCCAACCATCTCGCATGGAGGCGATGGCAGCGTCACGCGCGGCGGGCATCAGGTCGAACAACTGCCCCCAGCGCATCCCCGCCGCCAGCAACATGCCCGAGACGCCAAAGGCGATGGAGGTCGGATCAAAGCTGAACCAGTCATAGCCCCCCAGCAAAAAGACGACGTTGGCTCCCCAGGGGCAGACGATGCCCGCCAGGAGCAACATCGCCTGCATGCCCACAGTACGCCCTGAACGACGCAGGACGCGCACCAGGAGCACCGAACCGAACGCCATCAGGAGATAGCTATAGCCCACCATGACCCAAAACCAGGGGCCGTATGTCTTGACCATCTGCGCCACAGGGCCGCTGGCATCCAGGGAGACGTTTCGTCGCATCAGGCCGTCGAGCGGATCGATCCAGAGCAGCACAAGGCTGACCACGGGGATGATCCCAAGCGCTGCCAACTCGGTGGCCCGCAGCCGGCGGCGGAACCCGCTGTAGGCGACGCAAAAGAGGAACCAGAACACGGGGGCGCTGACGACGCCGAAATAGATCATGTTGGTCCAAAAGACCTTGGCATCCAGCTCCTGTGCCCCATACTGCACGAGCTCTGCCAGAGCCCACCAGCTCGTGGCGCACAGGAGGGCGATGAGCGCCCCCGCACCGGGCCGCTTGCGATGGTGCCACAGCGTCCGGGCCATGGCGATATTCACCGTAGCCGAGAGCGCCAGCGGGATCACAAAGGGGCCGTACTGCCAGGTCACGGCCACACCCCTCGCGAGGCGCAATGGCCGCAGGCCGCTCCGTCTCTCGCCCGGGCAGCCCCCTCTGCAGCGCTCCCTGACTCTGTGGATAGCTTGGCTCTCGCGCGTCTGGCAATCATCTCTCAACCCCGCATGCGCAAAAAGGCCTCTACCGCCTCGTACACCGGGATGCCCGCGCGTCCCCCCGGGCAGGTGGCCTTGAGCGCCGCCGTGGCCGCCGCAAACCGGATGCACCGTGGCACATCCGCGCCGCGCGCCAGCAGAGCCGCATAGGCGCCATGGAACACGTCGCCACAGCCCGTGGTATCGACCACCTCGACGGCAAAGGCGGGCTGATGCGTCACAGAGCCCACGCCCTGGGCGTACCAGCACCCGGTCTCGCCTGCGGTGACCACCGTCGCCGCACGATCCGGGCGCGCCAGCGCCTCGACCGCCCGAGCCGGATCATCCCGCCCAGTGACCTCCTCGGCCAGCTCTGCGCTGACGATCAAGTGATCCGAGGCGTCCATCATTGCGGGAACCTCGGGGCTCATCAGGCGCTCGACGTCCGCCACCACGGGAATGCCCAGCAGGCGGGCTACCTGGGCAGCCGCCACGCCCGCTGCGGCCACGCGGTGGTCCAGGAACAGCACCCGCCCGCGCGAGATCAACGCCTCGGTCATCTCCTCGGGGCTCCGCGAGACAAAGCGCCGGGCATCGGAAAAGATGTTGCGCGTGCCGGTGGACAGGTCGATGACGATCACGGCGCGTACGGGCCGGGCCTCTGGATCATGGCGAACCAGGCTGCAATCGACCCCGTCCTCCTCCAGCGCGGCGATGGCATGGCGCGACAGGTCATCATCGCCCAGCACGCCGGCATAGGCGGCCGTGCCGCCCAGGCGGGTCACCGTCACCAGGGCCGTCGCCGTAAGCCCCCCGCCCTGCCGATCGATGTCGGTAACGGGCATCTTGGCATCGGCGGGCGGATAGTGCTCGACGTAGAGCAGGTCATCGACGGCAATGGCGCCAAACCCCAGCACATCGTACGTTGCGGTCAAACCGAAACTCCTTTGGTTTCGTTCATTGGCTGCAGCACGAGGTCACTCCCTACCCTGCCGCGCCAAAGTCGGCGATGGCCCTCGACTGGGCATGCAGGTTCTCGTGGGGCGTCCCCAGGGGCACCTCGCAACCGGCGTTGCTGATGCCACGCGGCCCCATGATCTCGAGGCAGCGATAGGTCGCCTCGTAAACATCCTCGGGGCTCCCTTGCAGCAAAACCGCGACCGGATCAAAGTTGCCCGACAGAGCCGGGCCATCACCGGCATAAAGCGCTGCCGCCTCCTCCAGATCGACCATCCAGTCCAGATCGACGATACTGGCCCCGCTCTCTGCCATGGGGCGCAGGATACCGCTGGTGTCGCCGCAGATATGCAGCCGCGGAATGGCCCCCAACTCGCGCACGGCGGCAAACACCCGCTGCTCCCACGGCAGGATCAGCCGCTGGTAGATGCGAGGGGACACCTGCGACGCCACCGACTCGCCCAGCCCGATGATGTCGGCCCCGGCATCGACCTGGGCGCGGGCAAAGAGAATCGCCTGCTGGCCCGTGATCTCGAGGAGCTCGGCCACCCACTCGGGCCGGTCGTACAGATCCAGCAGCAGGTCGGTGACGCCGCGCAGATCGGCGGCCTCGGCCATGGCGCCCTCCACCCAGCCCATGACGGGCACCGTGCCGCCCACCCGCTCGCGAAACCAGCGCACGGCGTCGACGCGGTCGCTCATGCGCCGCCCGAGCGAGGGCTCGATGGGGCGCAGCTTGCGCAGATCGGCGGGGGCGGCCAGGAGCGGTCGTGTGGCCAGGGGCAAGGAATCCTCGGGGAACTCGACCTTCAGGCCGAAATCGGCCGCCTCGCGATAGGGATCCGAGATGGCCTGCACAATGTCAAGAGCAAAGTCCTCCAGGACGGCCATGTTGGCCTCGCACAGGACCCGGTGGTCCTGATAGTAGCGCGAGAGGGGCGCCCCGATATGGTGGGCGGCAAACTGCATCATGATATCAAAGTTGGGCGGCCGATCGACGGGCTCGCCCGCCAGCCGCCTGTGCATAC
>SKRJ01000448.1 GCA_007118555.1 Anaerolineae bacterium
CTCCTGCAGCAGGATGCCAACAACCACCGGGCCATCCTCGAAGAGTACTCGATCCCGTTCTTGGACGAGATGACCTCGCTGGTTACCGCGACGACCCTGGCCGCCTACTCTTTCTACACCTTTTCGGCGCCCAACCTGCCCCCCAATCATAGCATGATGCTCACGATCCCCTTTGTACTATACGGGATCTTTCGCTACTTGTATCTGATCCATGTGCGCAAACTGGGGGGAGCGCCCGAGGAGATCGTCTTGGGCGACAGGCCGCTGCTGCTCAGCATTGTACTCTGGGCCATGACCGCCGGATTGGTGCTCTACTGGCCCTGGTGAGCCAGGGTGTAATGCAACACACGGCAGAGGGCGTACACCCCCTGCCGTATCATGCGCAACGGACCGCGATCCTTCTAGCGTTTGGTGTACTGCGGCGCCTTGCGTGCGCGCTTGAGACCCGGCTTTTTGCGCTCCTTGGTGCGCGGATCGCGGGTCAGGTAGCCACCCTCGCGCAGTGCCCGGCGCAGCTCGGGATCTGACTCGACGAGAGCGCGGGCAATGCCGTGGCGGATGGCCCCGGCCTGGCCGGTGATCCCGCCACCACGCACCACCACCGTAATGCGGAACTTTTCCTCGTTCTCGGTGGCACGGAGCGGCTCCAGGGCATCATTCAGATCCACCTGCCGCGAAAAGTACTCTTCCGCCGGCTTGCCATTGACCACAAACCCCGCCTCGCCCGGGTACAGGCGTACCCTGGCCGAAGCCGACTTGCGCCGACCTGTGCCGTAAAAGTATGTCAACGTCACCTAGCAACCTCCCACATGGTTTGAATCACCGCTTGTTACAGTTCCAATGGTTGTGGTCTCTGAGCCCCATGGGGGTGCGAGTCCCCCACATACACCTTGAGCTTTTTGAACATGGCGCGGCCCAGCTTGTTCTTGGGCAACATGCCACGCACGGCATGCTCGACCACCCGCTCCGGGTGCGTTTGCAGCATACGCTGGAGCGTGACCTCCTTGAGGCCTCCCGGATAGTGCGAGTGCCGGTAATAGATCTTGTCCTGCAGCTTGTTCCCCGTCACCTGCACCTTGTCCGCATTGAGGACGATCACAAAGTCGCCCACATCCATGCTGGGGGTAAAGGTGGGCTTGTGCTTGCCGCGCAGGATCGTGGCAATGCGGGTCGCCAGACGCCCCAGGTTCTGCCCTTCGGCATCCACCACAAACCACTCTCGCTCGATGTCACCCTGTTTCACTACATATGTATTCACTCTTTGGTCACTCCTTCCGCCTCTGGCGGCTTGCCGCTCTGCGTATGCAGCGCTCTGCCCGAGCTCTGCCTATCTCCTGCTCACGATCCATACTCTACATGCCAGAGCGACAACCCGCAGGCTGCCGCCGGAGGGCTGGCCCGGCGTATATCTCGCGCTTCGAGTATGTCGGCGAACGCAGCGGGGGCACAGACCCCTGCCCCTACGTCCAGCAGCGTGCCTACGATGCGCCGTACCATACCCCGTAAAAAGCCATTGGCCACGATGCGAAACTCGCCCATCTCGATCGTCTGCCCGCAACCCCAGGGCAACGATCGCTGGCGCCAACTCGCCTTATAGACGGTACGAATGGTGCCCTCTCCGGTGGGCGCCTGCCCAAACGCTGCAAAGTCCGCCTCACGGACCAGCAACGCCGATGCCTGCTCCATCGCTGCCCACCCCACCGGCTGCGCCAGGTGGAGGGCGTGACGATCCAGCAGTGGCTCCCGAACGGGCGCGATATACAGTTTGTAACGGTACTCGCGGCTCGTGGCGCTAAAGCGCGCATGGAACCGCTCGGGCGCGACGGCGCTCTTGCGCACAGCGATGTCTTTCGGCAGCAGCGCGTTCATCCCTCGCTGCAGATCCTCTATCGAGTGGCGCCACTCGGCCTGAAAGGTGATCACCTGGCCCTGGGCATGCACCCCGGCGTCGGTCCTGCCGGCCCCGTGCACCCGCACGGGCGTTGTGGTCAGGCGGGCCAAGGCCTCTTCCAGTGCGCCCTGAATGGTAGGGCGATCCACCTGAATCTGAAAACCGCTGTAGGCCGTGCCGTCATAGGCGACGGTCATGCAATAGTTGCGTGCGCCCACACTGCCTCAGCCCCTTTGTAGGCCTAGACCCACTCCAAGATCGCCATCTCGGCGTTGTCGCCCTTGCGCGGCTCCAGATCCAGGACACGCGTGTACCCACCCGTACGATCGGTATAGCGCGGTGCGATCTCGTCAAACAGCTTGCCAACCAACTGGCGACTTCCCAGTTCCACAGCGGCCAGCCGGCGCTCGTGCACATCGTGCCCGTCGGCCTCGCGCTTTTCGATGCCTTGCTTGGCGATGGTGATCAGCCGCTCGGCGTCGCTCCGGACGAACAGCGCCTTGGCCTTGGTCGTACGGATCTGCTCATGCTCGACCAATGCCCTCACCAGGTTCCTGCGTAGTGCTTTGCGATGTGCCGTATCGCGCCCCAGGCGGCGGCCGGCTACACGGTGTCTCATGATTCGCTACCTCTTGATGGATATGTGCTGCATGTCCACACATAGTGTGGGTGCAAAAAAGCTAGTCAACCTCATAGTCTTCGGGCAGGAAATGATTCTCTTTGAGCCGCATGATCAGCTCATCCAGCGACTTGCGCCCAAAGTTACGGATGGCCAGCATTTCATCGGCCCCTTTGCTCAGCCGCTCCATCACGTCGCCGACGCTGGTGATGTTCGCCCTCTTGAGACAGTTGTAGGCCCGCACGGCCAGATCCAGTTCCTCAATGGGCACATCGTACAGCTCCGAGACAGGCCCTTCTTCCTCTTCGGGCTCCAAGGTCACCGGCTCGATCTCTGAGAATTCAGAGACCGGCACCAGGTGTTGCACGAGAATCTGGGCCGCGCGGGTAAGCGCGTCCGCCGGACGAACGGTGCCATCCGTCCAGATTTCGAGCTTGAGCAGATCATAGTCGGTGATCTGCTCGATGCGCGCCGGCTCCACGTGATGAGCCACCTTGCTCACAGGGCTGAACACGGCATCCACCGGGATCTCTCCGATTGGCAGCCCCTGATGGTTCTCGGCCGGCCCGAAACCCACCCCGCGCTCCACCTTGAGCTCGATCTCCAGATCCGAGTCAAGGGTATCCAGCGTCAGGAGCTGGAGCTCGGGATTGATGATGTCAATGTCTGCAGGCGCCTCGATATCGCCCGCCGTGACCACGCTCTTGCCCCGGGCCGAAACGCGCATATGCACCGGCTCATCGGTGTGCGCGATCATGCGTAGCTGCTTGAGATTCAGGAGCAGCATGGTCATATCTTCTTTGGCGCCGGGGATCGAGGTGAACTCGTGCGGCACGCCTGATACGCGCACCGACGTGACGGCCGCTCCCGGCAAGGAAGCGAGCAACACGCGCCTCAGCGCGACGCCCAGAGTGATGCCATAGCCGCGCGACATGGGACCAATGGCAAAGCTCCCATAGTTCTGCGTTGCCGCCTCGACTTCTATTCTTGGTAGTACTTGGTGCAGCAAGGGAAACCCTCCTTATCTGCTCGGCGCCCCACCGAGCCCAATATACAGGCGATGGGGCGCCCTGGTTCTATCTGTTCCCGCTTGGCGGCTCCCGCTACCGCGAGTAGTACTCGACCACGAGCTGCTCGTTGACAGAGATGTCCACATGCTCGCGGCTGGGTAGCGCGACCACCGTGGCAGCCATCTCGTCGGCACGAAGCGATAGCCAACTGGGCACCGACTGGTGCTCCAGCACCTCGCGCACCTCGGCAAAGTATGCATTGCCACGGCTACGCTCGCGCACCCGGATCTCGTCGCCCACATCCACGATCGCCGAGGGGGCGTCGGTCTTGCGGCCGTTGAGATCGATGTGCCCATGCGCCACGAGCTGACGCGCCTGCGCCCGCGACTCGGCCAAGCCCATCCGATAGACCACGTTATCCAGGCGGCGCTCCAAAATGCTCAGCAGGTTGGCGCCCGTCTGGCCGCGCATGCGCTCGGCCAGCTCATAGTGGCGACGGAACTGCCGCTCGAGCACGCCATAGATCCGACGCAGACGCTGCTTTTCGCGCAACTGCTGCCCATAGTCCGAGACCTGCCGGCGGAACTGGGCTTGACGCCCATGATCGCCTGGGGGAAAGGCGCGCCGCTCGATGGCGCACTTGGGCGAGAGGCACCGCGAGCCCTTGAGAAAGAGCTTGGTTCCTTCACGCCGGCATTGCTTGCAGACCGAATCTCGATATCTAGCCATCAATCCTCCTGTGATTGCCGATCCACGCCGGACGAGCCCTTGCTCTCCGGTCGTCCATCGGTAGCGGGTTTACATCTGATATCGGGGCGGGGCTAGAGCCCCAACGTCGTCCCCGCAGCCCCTGTTTGCCATGATGCATCCAGACACACGCGATGCCCGGGCTGGTGCCCTGAGGCATCGTGCACAACCAAAGCTCGAACGCTTAGATGCGACGCTTCTTGGGCGGTCGGCAGCCGTTATGGGGAATGGGTGTGATGTCCGTAATCGAGCGTACATGCAGTCCAGAGGCCTGCAATTGACGCAGAACGGCCTCGCGCCCGGGCCCCGGGCCCTTGACCAACACATCCACATCGCGCATGCCCATATCCATGGCCGTTCGGCTCACCGCAGAGGCAGCGGACTGGGCCGCGAACGGCGTGCTCTTGCGCGAGCCGCGGAAATCCTGCCCTGCGCTGCGCCACGTCAGTACGTTGCCATCCGGATCGGTGACCGTGATGATCGTATTGTTGAATGTTGCCTGAATATAGACACGCCCACGCGGCACATTCCGCCGTTCGCGTCGCGGTGTACGCCCTCTTGTCCTTCTTCGACCCATTACGGTGAGACCTCCCTCTTATCTCTACTTCTTGTCACGGGTACGCTTGCGGCCCGCGACGGTACGCGGCCGGCCGCGCCGGGTGCGCGCGTTCGTCTTGGTGCGCTGTCCGCGTACAGGCAGGTTGCGCCGATGGCGCATGCCCCGATAGCTGCCAATATCCACCAGACGCTTGATGTTCATTGCGACTTCGCGGCGCAGGTCACCCTCCACCACATAGTCCTGCCCAATGACCTCGCGCAAGCGCGCGGTCTCGGCCTCGGTCAGATCGCGTCCGCGGGTGTCCGGGCTGATATTGGTCTTGTCGAGGATTGCCTGGCTGCGGGTGAGCCCGATGCCATAGATATAGGTCAGTCCTACCTCGACGCGCTTTTCATTCGGTATGTCAACTCCTGCGATACGTGGCATAAGATCCTCCTGGAATGCCCGTGTTCTTGTACTATCCCTGCCGCTGCTTGTGGCGTGGATTCTCGCAGATGATCCGCACGACACCGCGCCGGCGGATGATCTTGCACTTTTCACATCTCTTTTTCACCGAAGGCTTTACTTTCATCTTGCTTCCTCCTCAGGGCCCTGAACCGGCACCTGCGTCAGTATCTGGGCGCCGTTCTTGGTTACTGTTAGCGTATGTTCATAGTGGGCCGAAGGCGAGCCATCGGCCGTTACAACGGTCCAGCCATCCTCGAGCACCCGGGTGGCATAGCCGCCGAGGGTCAGCATCGGTTCGAGGCAAAAGGTCATCCCCTCGCGCAGGCGCAGGCCCACGTCCGGAGGCCCCCAGTTGCTGATGCGGGGCGGCTCGTGCATGGCGCGGCCAATACCGTGGCCTCCATACTCGCGCACCACTTCGCACCCAGCGGCGCGGGCCGCTCTCTCGATGGCGTGAGAGACATCTCCCATACGCCGTCCGGCGCGCACCGCCGCCATGCCCGCCTCGAGCGCGGCTTGCGTCGCGTGCATGAGCATCCGTAACTCTGGCTGGATCTCGCCCACGGCGATGGTGATGGCGGCATCCCCATGATATCCCTGCCAGATGGCGCCCACATCGATGCTGATGATATCGCCCTCGTTCAGACGACGCTCGCCCGGAATCCCGTGCACGATCTCCTCGTTGATCGAGGCACAGATCGTGGCCGGAAAGCCGAGATACCCTTTGAACGAAGGGACACCCCCCAGGTCGCGGATCATTGTCTCTGCGACTGCATCCAGAGACCCTGTGGTGACCCCGGGCGCCACAAGGCGCTCCATCTCTTGTAACACCTGCGCCACAATGCCACCGGCCGTTCGCATTGTGGCCAGCTCTTGCTCGGAACGCCTTGGAACCATGCCCATCAGATATTCTAGAGTTTCTTGACGTTTATGTCAATTATACCAGCAACGGCTGGACGGCTTCACGGATCTCGGCGCCCACCGCCTCGGGCGCTTGCTCTCCGTCGATATCGACGAGCACGCCTTTGACGCGGTAGTAATCCTGCAGGGGCGCGGTCTGCTCCTGATAGACACGGATGCGGCGCAACTGTGTCTCGCGGTTGTCATCCTCGCGCTGAAAGAGCGCACCGCCGCACTTGTCACAGACGCCCTCGACCTTTTCGGGGCTGAACAGCCGATGATAGATCTCGCCGCATTGCGAGCAGGTCCACCGACCGGCCAGCCGCTCCAGCAGCACATCCTCTCCGACCTCGATATTAAGCACCGTATCCACTTGGCGCCCCATCTCGGCCAAAAGCTCATCCAACGCCTCGGCCTGGGCCACGGTGCGGGGGAACCCGTCAAAGACCACCCCGTTGGCGCAATCGGGCTGCGCGATGCGGTCCGCCACCATGCCGATGGTGACCTCATCGGGCACCAGCTCGCCCCGGTCCATGTAGACCTTGGCCTGTTTGCCCAGCTCGGTCTCTTGCGAGAGGTTGGCGCGGAATAGATCGCCGCTCGAAACCCTCGGCAAGGGAAGCCATTCCGCCATCAGTTCGCCCTGTGTCCCTTTGCCTGCGCCGGGACCGCCCAACAGGATAATGTCAACCATGACCTTACCTCATCCTCCGAATAAAGCCCTCATAGTGCCGCATCAGCAACTGGGCCTCGAGCTGCTTCATGGTATCCAGCACCACACCCACCACAATCAGCAGACCGGTGCTGGTGAGCAGCATCTCGCCCGTCCCCACGAACAACTGTACCAGAAACGGCATGATGGCGATCAGCCCCAAGAAGAGGGCGCCCACCATCGTGATACGCCGTACGATACCGTGCAAGTAATCGGCGGTACGGGCCCCAGGCCGAATGCCGGGCACAAACCCGCCCTGCCGCCGCAGCGTCTCTGGCAGATCCTGCTGCTGAAAGATAATGTCGGTGTAAAAGTAGGTGAACCCTACCACCAGCAAAAAGTAAAAGAGCCAGTAGAGCACACCCTCGGAATCGAACATGGTTGCCACGACGCCGGCGATGCCGCTCAGAAAAGCAATATCCGAGCCCACAAAGTAGCTGGCCACCACACCGGGCAACATGATGATCGAGACGGCAAAGATCAGCGGGATCATGCCGGCCGAGTTGACCTGCAGCGGGATATGGGTGCTCTGGCCGCCATAGATGCGGTTGCCGCGCACACGCTTGGCATAGTGCACCGGAACGCGCCGCTGCCCCTCGTGCACCAGCACGATGCCCACCACAGTCACGGCCGTGATGGCGGCAAAGACGATGATCAGCAACGGGCTGGTGATCCACATCTGCGCCAGCCGCTGCGGGATGCCCGAGATGATGCCACCAAAGATGATCAGCGAGATACCGTTGCCAATACCATCCTCATCGATCAACTGACCGAGCCAGATGGCCAGCATGGTGCCTGCCGTCAGGGTGAGCAGCGTAGCAATCGTGGGCAGAACCATGCCCGGCCGAAAGCCAAAGTTCGCGATCACCGCGACCCCACCGCCGGCCGCCTGTGCCAGCAGCGTGGTCTGCCCAAAGCCGTGCAGGGCGGCCAGAGGAATCGTCAAAAGCATGGTGTACTGATTCATCTTTTCCCGGCCGGCCTCGCCCTCTTTGTTGAGCTGGTTGAGGGCCGGGACAATCGGAGCCAATAGCTGCAAGACAATCTGGGCCGTAATGTAGGGATAGACCCCCATCGCCATCACGGAAAAGTTGGACATGGCGCCGCCCGAGAACATATCCAACAGCCCCAGCAACTGGTTCTGCTGGAACACGAAACGCAGAGCCTCCCGATCGACGCCCGGAATCGGCACATGCGCCGCAAACCGGTAGATCACCAGGATCACCAGTGTAAAGACGATCTTTTTGCGTAGATCCGGCAGCCGAAAGGCATTAGCGACTGCTTGCAGCATCTCTTACTCCATTCGCTCCTCGGCGGGCAGGCGCACAGGAAACAGGGTGTCAGGCCTGAGCCTGAACAACCCTATTCCTGGTTCAACTCGACCGCCGTGCCGCCCGCGGCCTCGATCTTGGACCGCGCGGCTTCGGAGAACTTGTTAGCTTCAATCGTGAGCGCATGCAAGAGATCACCCTGGGCCAGGACCTTGATCGGCATGCTGCGCTTTTTCACCAGGCCAGCCTGGAGCAGCAGCTCCTGGGTGACGACGGTTCCCTCGGGGAACACCTCAAGGGCGCCCACGTTTACCACAGAATACTCGACACGATTGATGTTACGGAATCCGCGCTTGAACGCCAGACGCCTCACCAGAGGCAACTGACCTCCCTCAAAGTAGGGCTTGCCGCCACGGCCCGAGCGGGACTTTTGTCCCTTGGTGCCGTATCCGGCGGTCTTGCCCTGACCGGCAGCAATGCCACGGCCCTTGCGCTTGCGAGGGCGCTTGGCGCCTTCGGGTTGGCGCAACTCGTGCAGTTTCATTCTTCTACCTCTTCTACCGTAACCAGGTGCTGCACCCGGTCTATCATACCACGGATCGGCTGGGTATCCTCTTGCTTGACCGAGTCCCCCAAGCGGCGCAGCCCCAGCGCACGGATGGTACGCTTCTGCCTTACATTATAACCGATCGCACTCTTGACGTACGTGATACGTAGCAACTTAGTCGGCATCGGACGTCACCCTCCAGGGCGGCAAGAGCTCATCCATGGTCTTGCCACGCATCTCGGCCCGCTCGGCGAAATCATTGAGCGATTGCAGCCCCTCAAAGGTAGCCATGACCACATTGAACACATTGTCACTACCGAGCGACTTGCTCAATACGTCATGAATCCCGGCGGCCTCGACGACGGCGCGCACACCGCCGCCCGCAATCACGCCCGTACCGGGCGATGCCGGCTTGAGCAGCACCTTGGCAGCACTATACTCCATCAGAACATCATGCGGGATCGTGCGCCCAAACAGCGGGATCTCGACCATGTTGTTCTTGGCGCGTTCCACGCCCTTGCGAATGGCACCCGGGACGTCACGGGCCTTGCCAATTCCTACGCCCACGCGACCGTTGCCATCGCCTACCACAACCAACACGCGAAAGCCAAAGCGCCGTCCACCTTTGACCACCTTGGCCACGCGATCGATGCTGACGATGCGCTCTTGCAGCTCTTCGCCGTCGCCGTCTCTGTCGTATCGATTCCTATCGCTCATAGAGTCTCCCCTTGCTGTCGCCACCATCAGGCGGCGGAACACCTATGCGGCAAAGGCTAGAATTCGAGCCCAGCCTCACGCGCAGCCTCGGCCAAAGCCTTGACACGCCCATGATATTGATATCCACCGCGATCGAACACCACCGTCGTGACCCCGGCCTCCTGCGCACGATCTGCAATAAGGCTGCCGACCAGCTTGGCCGACTCGGTCTTGCTGAGCCCCGCGATCTGGCCGCTCACTTCCTGGTCCAACGTCGAGGCTGAAGCCAGGGTGTGCCCCTCTGTATCATCGATCACCTGGGCATAGATGTGCCGCAGGCTGCGAAACACATTCAGACGCGGCCTGTCGCTGGTGCCCTGGATCTTTTTGCGAACGCGACGATGTCTGCGAACACGTGCATTACGAACTTGCTGTACTGTACTCACCGTGTGCCTCCAACCCTTCCGGCCTTGCCTGCCTTGCGCCGGATGACCTCGTTCTCATAAGCAATCCCTTTGCCCTGATAGGGCTCGGGCTTGCGTACGGCACGGATGCGGGCTGCCATCTCACCGACCAGCTCTTTGTTGTTGCCGGACACCGAGATGGTGCGTCCGCTGCGGTCTACCTCGAACGTGATCCCCTCGGGGGCCTCGATATGCACAGGGTGGCTGTAGCCGACCTGGAGCGTCAGGGTGCTGCCCTGCACCTCTCCACGAAAGCCCACACCATTGATAACAAGCCGCTTGGTGAATCCCTCGGTGACACCGGTGACCATGTTGGCCAGCAGCGACCGGGTCAGCCCATGCAGAGCCTTGTTCTGATTCGAGTCATCAGGCCGCTTGACGATCATCTCTCCGTCGACAAGCTCAACCTGCATATTCGGGTGCACTTCGTGGGCCAAAGCGCCCCGAGGCCCCTGCACTGTGACTCGTTGCCCTTCTATGCCCACCTGCACCTGATCCGGCACAGCGATGGGCATCTTGCCAATTCTAGACACTATAACTACCTCCCGCTCGGCCACGCCAAGCTGGCGATCACCAAACTTCGCAGAGAACCTCACCACCTACCCCAAGCCGACGGGCCGAGCGTCCGGAGAGCACTCCCTTGGGTGTGGAAAGAATCACGGTCCCCAAACCATAGCGAATCCAAGGGATATCGCTCTTGCCGGTGTAGACGCGACGGCCGGGCTTGCTTACGCGCGTGAGCCCCTGAATCAGCGGCTCCTGGTCGCGCGTGTACTTGAGATATACACGCAACATGGGAAAGCGCCCATCCCGAACGACATCGAACCGATCGATATAGCCCTCTTCTTGAAGCACATGGGCCACAGCCTGCTTCATACGAGAGTGCGGAATGAGCACATACCGGCGGCGCACCGCCTGGCCGTTCCGAATCCGCGTAAGCATGTCGGAAATAGGGTCAGTTGAATTCATCTACAGAAACTCCCTCTTGAACTCGATGGTACCAGCCACCGTGTGCCTTGCCTGCCGAGGGTCGGCTGGCTGCACCGCGCGGCAGCCGACCAGCCACCGCCACAGGATGCGCTACCAACTCGACTTGACGACGCCCGGGATCTTGCCCTCCATGGCAAGCTCGCGGAAGCAAATCCTGCACAAGTCGAACCTGCGCATATAGCCTCGGGGCCTGCCGCATCGAGAGCAGCGATTGCGCACGCGCACCTGATATTTGCGGCGCTTTTCTCGTGCGATCATTGACTTTTTCGCCACTATACCTCTCCCATTCTTGCAAATGCGGCGATCGTTACTACTGACGACAACTATGCGACGGCGCGCTCACGGGCGGGCACAAAAGGCATGCCCATCAACTCGAGCAGCCGCCGAGCCTCTTCGTCGGTCTCGGCCGTGGTCACGATCGTGATCGACATGCCGCGAATCTTGTCGATCTCGTCGTAATCAACCTCGAGGAACACCAACTGCTCTGTCAGCCCCAGCGTATAGTTGCCGCGCCCATCGAACGATGTACGCGAGACGCCGCGAAAGTCGCGCTGGCGGGGCAATGCGATATTGATCAAGCGATCCAGCAGGCCCCACATGCGCTGGCCGCGCACCGTGGCCTTGACGCCAATGGGGTTCCCTTCGCGCAGCTTGAAATTGGCGATAGACTTGCGCGCCCGCGTGATGATCGGCTTTTGCCCCGTGATCTTGAGCATGTCGCGGCTGGCATTCTCCAGCGCGTTCGGGTTCTGCAGCGCCTCGCCCAGACCAATATTGACTACGATCTTTTCCAGACGAGGAACCTGCATCGCGCTCGAATAGCCAAACTCCTCTATCATCTGAGGGGCGATCTCTTCCCTGTATCTTTGCATTAGATGATGCATATTTCCATCTCCCCAAGCTTGCGCGTCACGCATCCGGCGCCTGCGCGCTAGTCAACCACTTCTTCGCACTTTTTGCAGATGCGCCGCTTGCCATCCTCAGAAACCTCATAGCCGACGCGTGTCGGCTGGTTGCACCCAGGGCAAACCAGCATCACGTTCGACACATGCAGCGGGGCCTCGATCTCGATGATGCCCGGCTCGGTGCGCATGTTGGCCGTACGCCGCTGATGCTTGCGCATAACCTTGATGCCCGACACGATGATTTGCTGCGTCCTGGGCATGGCGACACGTACGGTGCCCCGCATCCCTCTGTCGTTACCGCTGATTACCTCGACGGTATCCCCTGCTTTGATCTTCATTGCCAACTCCTCAACAATCCGCCGATCCTGTCAGGCCTAGAGCACCTCGGGCGATAGCGACACGATTCGCATAAAGCCGGCGTCTCGCAACTCGCGGCCCACCGGGCCAAAGATGCGCGTCCCGCGAGGGTTCTTTTCGGCATCCAGGATCACTGCGGCGTTATCATCAAAACGCACATACGAGCCGTCTGGACGACCATACTCTTTGGCTGTCCGCACCACAACGGCGCGCACGACCTCTTTTTTCTTGACCGAGCTTCCCGGCGACGCTTCTTTGACCGATGCGATAATCACATCGCCCACTCTTGCATAGCGCCGGCGCGTGCCGCCGAGCACCTTGATACACATGATCTCACGTGCACCGGTGTTGTCGGCCACCCTGAGCTTGGTGAATGCCTGAATCATGTCCCGTTACCCCACTCTACTAGTCTGAATGTGCCCGCGTGGGCGCTCTTGTCCGCCAGGGCGTACGCATGGCGTCCGCGCTGGCGTGCATGTCTCCTGAGCTACGTTCCGCGTGCCGTGCTATCCGTTCTCGCGGCTCTGATTGGCGATCACACGCCAGGCCTTGCGCCGGCTGATCGGCCTGGACTCTTCGATGATGACGAAATCGCCCTCTCGGCACTCTTCGTTCTCATCATGGGCCAGGTACTTTTTGCCGTGGCGCAGCACCTTGCCATACAGCGGATGCATCGTCGTGCGAACCACTTCGACCACCACGGTCTTTTGCATCTTGTCGCTGACCACTCGCCCGCTCAACTGTCTACGAGGCATCTCCTACCTCCGCTTCCAACTCGCGCTCGCGCTGAATCGTCAGGATCTGCGCGATCTCGCGCCGCACGGCCTTTACGCGTCCGGTGTTTTCCAACTGCTTGCTCGCCATCTGAAAGCGCAGGTTGAATCGCTCCTGATAGAGCTCGTTCAATCGCTGTTCCAGCTCGACGTCCGTCATATCGTGCAGTTCGCTAGCTCTCATTCTGACTCACCCCTGCCGCCCACATCACGGGACGCAAAGGCCGTCTTGATGGGCAGCTTTTGCGCAGCGCGCTTGAGGGCATCCCGGGCGGTCGCCTCGTCCACGCCTGCGATCTCGAACATGATCCGACCGGGCTTGACGACGGCCACATAGTGGTCCACCGCGCCCTTGCCGCTGCCCATACGGGTCTCGGCCGCGCGCATCGTCACCGGCTTGTCAGGGAAGATGCGGATCCAGACCTGACCGCTACGGCGCATCACGCGCACGAGCACGCGACGGGCCGCCTCGATCTGGCGGCTGGTGATCCAGGCCGGCTCCAGAGCCTTGAGCCCATAGTCCCCAAAGTTGATATCGGCGCCGCGCGTCGCTTTGCCCGTCATCCGCCCGCGATGCTGCTTGCGATGTTTCGTCCTCTTTGGCATCAACATTTCTACTATACTCCCTCGACGCTCGCAGCCACCTGCTTTGACTCGGGTAGCACGTCGCCTTTATAGATCCACACCTTGACCCCAATGCGACCAAAGGTGGTCAACGCTTCTTCGGTAGCGAAATCAATATCTGCCCGGAGCGTATGTAGCGGCACGCGCCCCTCGCGCATCCACTCGCGGCGCGCCATCTCCGCGCCTGACAACCGCCCGCTGCACAGCACCTTGATGCCCTGTGCCCCACTTCGCATGGTCCGCTGCACGGCCTGGCGCATTGCGCGCTTGTGCGTCACACGGCGCTCCAACTGCTCGGCGATGCTCTCGGCCACGACGCGGGCATCGAGATCCACATTGTCGATCTCGACCACGTCCACCCGCATCGATTTGCCACGTATGTCGGTCATCGCCTCGAGCGTCTCTTTGAGGGCATTGATGTTGGCCCCCCGACGTCCGATGACCACGCCCGGCTTGGCGGTCACGATGGTGACATTGATCTGCTTGGGCAGCCGCTGTATCTCGATACGAGAAACCCCTGCGCGCCCCAGGCTCTTGTGCACCTGGTCACGAATCGCGGTGTCCTCCGCCAATAGCCGCGCATACTCTTCGCCTTCGGCGAACCACTTGGACTCCCAGTCCTTGATGACTCCAAGTCTAAAGCCTGTGGGATGAACTTTACGGCCCAATGTGCCTCCCTATGCCCTTCTCTAGGCTACCTTGCTCGCCAGCACCACGCTGATGTGGGCGCTGCGCTTGAGTATTGGCTTGTATCGACCGCGCGCACCGGGGCGTCCGCGCTTGAGCGTGGGGCCCTCGTCGGCCGTAATCTCGGCGATATACAGCTCGTCCGCTGTGACGCCATAGTTCTCTTCGGCGTTTGCAATCGCCGACTGGAGCACCTTGCGGACTTCGTAGGCCGCCGCCTTGGGTGTGAACCGCAAGAGATCCATCGCCTCTTGCACATCCATCCCTCGCACCAGATCGGTGACCAGCCGCACCTTCTGAGGTGACATGCGTATGTACTTGGCTACCGCTCGTACTTCTAATGTCATTAAACCGTTCTCCTACAACCCACTCGAATGGCAACGATCAGCAGCCCCACAAGCC
>SKRJ01000281.1 GCA_007118555.1 Anaerolineae bacterium
AACCAATGTGTTTAGCCCGGCGATGCAACTCATCCTGCGCCCGGGCGCCGAGGAAGAGGATGCCACGCAAGGCGCAACCTAGCATCGATGGCATCGAATGAGGAGAAGAACCCCATGGATAGACAACAAGGCCCTTCCGATGGCAGAGACCCTTCCGATGGCAGAAACCATTCTGATGGCAGAGACCATTCTGATGGCAGAGACCATTCTGATGGCAGAAGCCTGTCAGCCGCTCTGATCGCTCTAACAGCGGTCATGATCGCGGTGACGGCTGTGTTCACGTTGCTCGTGCGCGTGCCTATACCGGCCACGCAAGGCTATTTCAACTTTTCCAGCGTCGCCATCACCTTTGCCGGGCTCGCCTTTGGCCCGTGGGTCGGCCTGATCGCCGGCGGGCTGGGCACGGGGCTGGCTGACGTCGTGGGCGGCTATGCCCAGTGGGCGGGGATCTCGTTCTTTGCCCATGGCCTGTACGGCCTGCTCGTGGGCTATTTCGGGCGCCGTCGCACAGCTTCCGGCATCCTGCTGGGCTGGGTGCTCGGCTCGTTGGTCATGGTCGGCATCTATTACCTGGGCGCAGCGGCCATCCTCATCGGCGATTGGGCCGTCCCCCTGGTCGAGGTGCCCATCAATCTTGTGCAGGCGGCGGCGGGAGCCATCGTTGGCATCCCGCTGTTCTATGCCGTGCGCCGGGCCTATCCCATGCTCGACCAGATTGGGCGACGCGCCACGTGGACCGAAGAAGAGTCTCCCTTCGAGTGACGGAAGCGCCCATTATCACCGTCCGGGGCCTGCGCTACCGGTATCCGCCCACCCTGCCGGGCCGCGAGGCCGAGCCGGTGTTGCGTGGCGTGGACCTCGATGTGGCGCGGGGCGAGTTTGTCGCCCTCATGGGCCCCACCGGCGTGGGCAAGACCACCCTGTGCCTGGCCCTCAACGGCATCGTGCCCCAGTCCACCGGCGGCGTGATCGGGGGCAGCGTCACCGTGCTGGGCCACGACACGCGGCACACGCCGGTGCCCCAACTGGCCCGTGACGTGGGCATCGTCTATCAGGACCCCGAGAGCCAGCTCTTTTCCGCCACGGTCGAGGCCGAGGTGGCCTTTGGCCCGGAGAACCTGGCCCTGCCCCGCGCCGAGATCGCCGAGCGCGTGGCCTGGGCGCTGAATGTGGTGGGCATGGCGGCGAGCCGCGGGCGCTCGCCGGCCCAACTCTCGGGCGGGCAAAAGCAGCGGGTGGCCATCGCCGCGGCGCTGGCCATGTTGCCCCAGATCCTGATCCTGGACGAGCCCACGGCGGCGCTGGACCCGCTGGGGCGCCTCGAGGTGTTTCGCGTCATCGAACAGCTCCGTAACGACCAGGACATGACCATCGTCATGGTGAGCCAGGATCCCGAGCATGTGGCCATCTTTGCCGACCGGCTGGCCCTGCTGGCCGAGGGGCGCATCGTGGCCGAGGGGCCGCCCGCCGAGCTGTTCTATGCGCTGGACCAGATTGCGGCGGTGGGCGTGGCGGCGCCCCAACTGGCCGAGCTGTCGGTGGCTCTGGAGCGCTGCCATGGCCTGCAGCGCCGTTTTATGCTCCTCGACGAGGCCGAGGCTACGCTACGGACGCAGTGGGAGCCAGAGCCGTGACCGCGCAGCCCGCCATCGCGGTTCGAGACTTGATCTACCGCTATGATCCCGAGCTACCCGCCCTGGAGGGGGTAGATCTCGAGATAGAGAACAACGCCTATCTGGGCGTCATTGGCCAGAACGGCTCGGGCAAGACCACGCTGGTCAAGCATTTCAACGGCCTGCTCAAGCCCACCGAGGGGCGCGTGCAGGTGTTTGGCATGGACACGCGCCAGGCCAGCGTGGGGCAGATGGCCCATTCGGTGGGCTATGTGTTTCAGAACCCCGATCACCAGATCTTTTGCGCCACCACCCGGGAAGAGATCGCCTTTGGGCCCCGCAACCTGGGCATGAACGATGCCGAGGTGCAGGAGCGCGTTGAGGATGCCCTGGACGCGTTCGAGCTGGGGCCCTATGCCGATGTGCCGCCGGCGGTGCTCGGCTATGGCCTGCGCCGCAAGGTCTCCATCGCCGCCGTCTATGCCATGCGCCCCCAGATCCTGATCCTGGACGAGCCCACCGCCGGGCTGGATCGACGCAGCGCCGACGAGCTGATGCGCCGCGTGGACGCCATGCACGCCGAGGGCCACACCATCGTCCTGGTGAGCCACGACATGCAGCTCGTGGCCACCCACTGTCGAGAGATCGTGGTGATGGACGAGGGGCGCATCCTGGCGCAGGGGCCGCCAGAGGCGGTGTTTCAGGAGCATGAGGCGCTCGCCCGCGCCTCGCTGGCGCCCCCGCCGGTGACGGCCCTGGCCCAGCGGCTGGGCGACCTGGGGATGCCCGGGGACGTTCTGACGATCGAGGCCTTTTGCCGGGCGCTTGGGCGCCTGCGCGAGGCCCGGCCATGAGCCTGATGTATGATCTGTACCAGCCCGGCCGTTCGCCGCTGCACCGCGCCGATCCACGGGTCAAGCTCCTGGGGGTCGTGTGCGCCTCGGCCGCCCTCTTGACGATACAGAATCTGTGGCTGATCCTGCTGGCGCTGGCGGGGGTGCATGGGCTGCTTTTGGGCGCCGGCGTCCGGCGCGAGCGCATCCTCTGGATCTGGCGGGTGACCCTGCCCACGGTGTTGCTGATCGCCATCCTGTGGGCGCTCCTGAACCCCACGCCGGAAGAGCCCTGGCTCGCCTGGTGGCTGATTCGCCTCTCGGCCTACAACCTGGCCCAGGGGCTGGCCATCGGGCTGCGCATCGCGGCCCTGGCCTTTGTGGTCTTTTGCTGGCTCTTTACCACCGAGCAATCCGACCTGGTGCTGGGGCTGGTGTCGCTGGGGCTGCCCTACACCTGGGGGCTCGTCCTGGCCATGGCGCTGCGCTATCTGCCCACCCTGGGGAGCGCCTTTCGCACCATCTCCGAAGCGCAGCAGGCCCGCGCGCTGGATCTGACCCGGGGCGGGCCGGTGCGGCGCGCCAAGGCCTATATCCCCATCACCGTCGCCATGCTGATTGCGTCGCTGCGCACCACCCAGCACGTGTCGTATGCGCTGGAATCCCGTGCCCTGGGGGCCCTGCCCCATCGCACCTACCTGCGTCAGCTACACTTTCGGCCTCGGGATTGGGCCTACACCATCGGGATCCTCCTGGCCACCGGGGTCTTTTTCTGGGCGCGCCTGGCGCTGGGGTTGGGGACGCATCCGCTGGCGCTGTAGGCGGCGGCGAGAGGATAACAGCCACGGGCGGCTGCCAGACACATATGTGTGTGCAGGGTGGATAGCCACAGGGGGCTATCCCTACAGGGCCTCTCTTGTAGGGGCACGCCCCCGTGCGTGCCCTCGTCTGATATACCCGTGCGTGCCCTCTTTTCGTGCCCACACGCCCGTCCCACCCAAAGCAAACGGCCCCGCCACGGACGCCAGGAGGCGCCTGCAACGGGGCCGCGCTGGGCGTCCGTCGATCAGTCCTCGTGCAACCAATCCAGGATACGCTGGGTCACCTGCTCGTCGGTCCAGCCGAGCTCTTCCATGATCACCTTGTAGGGCGCCGAATGGCCAAAGTCGTCCTGGGTGATGAACAGGGCATCCCGGCCCACCACGTGGGCCCAGCCGTAGCGGGAGGCCGCCTCGATCACGACAGCGCGGGCGTTACGGGGGATCAGGCTGTCGCGAAAGTCCTTGTCCTGCTGCAGGAACAGCTCCTGCGAAGGCATGGACACGATCCGCACCGAGTAACCATGATCGGTCAGGGGCTCTTTGGCCGCGACGGCAAACTGCAGCTCGGAGCCGGTGGCCACCAGCACCAGCTCGGGATCGCGCCCGGGCGTGTCGGCGACAATGTACGCGCCACGGTTGAACTCTTGCCAATCGAACGGTCGTCTGCGCTGGATGGCCGGCACCCCCTGACGGGTAAAGATGAGGGCTGTGGGACCGTGACGATGCCGCAGGGCATAGGCCCAAGCTGCCGCCACCTCGGGGCCATCGGCGGGCCGAAAGACCGTCATGCCCGGGATGCTCCGCAGCGAGGCCAGGTGCTCGACCGGTTCGTGGGTCGGACCGTCCTCGCCCACAAAGATGCTATCGTGGGTAAAGACATAGATGACGTGGTTGTCCATGAGGCTCGCCAGGCGCAGGGCTGGCCGCAAATAGTCGGCAAACACCAGGAAGGTGGCCCCAAAGGGGATGA
>SKRJ01000313.1 GCA_007118555.1 Anaerolineae bacterium
CGGTACCGGCCATCCTCATGCTCTGGTACCCCGGCATGGAGGGCGGCCACGCCCTGGCCGACATCGTCCTGGGCAAGGTCATCCCCGGCGGCAAGCTCCCCTTTGTGATGGCCAAGCGCGAGGAGGACCTGCCCTACTTTGAGATCGACGCCACCGAGATCACCTATGACCTGTGGCATGGCTATCGCAAGCTGGAGCGCGACGGCGCCGAGCCAGCCTATCCCTTTGGCTTCGGTCTGAGCTACACATCGTTCGCGCTCAGCGAACTGCGCCTGGAGCGGGGCGCCGATGGCGCTGCCGATGGCGCTGCCGATGGCGCTGTCATAGGCAACGCCGACACCCTGCGCGCCACGGTCACCGTGACCAACACGGGGGACCGCGCTGGCGACGAGGTGGTGCAGTTGTACGTGGCGGCCCTCGAGTCCAAGGTCGAGCGCGCCCCCAAGGAGCTCAAGGCCTTTTGCCGCGTGTCTCTGGCGCCCGGCGAGAGCCGCACCGTCGAGCTGGCGGTGCCCGCGGCCAACCTGGCCTACTATGCGCCTGGCCAGGGCTGGATCGTCGAGCCCGGCCGCTACGCCGCCATCGTCGGGACCCACTCGCTGGACCCCGACGCTCTGCGCGCCGAGTTCACCATCGCCTAGGGCAGCCGACTGCCAGCCAACAACAGGCGCCGGGTCACGATCGCTCATGGCGACCGGGCCCGGCGCCGCTTGTTTTGCAGAGACCAGGACGCACGAGGAGTAGCACAGGACATGGAGAACGAGATCCAGCAGGTGATCCGTGATTTCGAGAGCGCGGTAACGCGAATCGTGTTATGCACTGTGAGAGAGGCGCCCATGCCGCTCGGCGCAAGAAGGATCACGTCAATCCTGAAAGGGACCAAGTCTACCTTCAACATAGACTATGGCATCTACTCAATGCCCACGTATGGTCTGTTCTCGTCAATGACGAGAGCTTTTGTCGATGAGATCATCCAGTGTCTGCTAGAACATGAGCTTCTTGAGATCCGGATGATCTCGCCGGACATCGGTCTTCCAGTGCTGCATATCACGGAGAGAGGCACAGCCTTTCTGGCTGGCCAAGAGAACTGCGCCACTCCGTTTGCCAACCGGCTGGCGGATACCGACGTGATACTGCTCGATGAATCCGGACAGGAGCTGTTCGAGGCATTGAGAACGCTGAGAGCAGAGTTTGCGAGCGCGGAGAGTGTGCCCCCATACGTCATCTGTCACGATTCTCATCTGAGAGAAATGGCCCACATACGCCCGGCGACACCAGAGGAGTTGCTGGCCATCAAGGGCATCGGTACCAAGTTCGTCCAGAACTATGGCGTGCGGTTCCTCGCAGTCATCGCACAGGCCAGCGACACGCAGAAGCGCCACGTCTCGCCCGAGACGCCGGACGCACCCACCCGCAAGGCCCACGATGTAGAGGTGATCCGCAAGAAGCATCCCAATGCCTACAGGCCTTGGACGCCCCAGGAGGACGAGCGTCTTCGACGGCTCCACGCCATCGGGATGAGCATCGCGGAGCTCGCACAGGCCCTTGGACGGCAGACGGGAGGCATCCGCTCGCGCCTAAAGACGTTGGGCCTCTCCGAGTGAACGGGCATGAGCCGTTTACCCTGCCCCCTACCGCTCCATCAGCATGCGCAGCAGCACCTTGATCGACCCCGATCAGGGTAACCAGAGTGCCAAGGCCATCTTTCAACACCGCAACAGGCCCTGGGTTGAGAAGCAACTGCCTTGACAGCCCATCCAGCATGGCATAATGTGTCTATTAGAGCACTGTGTGATGACACCCATGCTCAGGATCACATTATGGGCAGACGAGCCCGGCATCGCGGGCCGTCGCCTTTGCAGAGAGGGAGAACCCACCCATGTTATCAGAATACCAGGCTGTATCGATACCCAACTCTGAAATACGAACACTCGACTCGACCATCGTCGGCGATACCTTTGAGCTGGCCATCGTGCTTCCCGGTGGCTATGCCCAATCGAATGCGCGCTATCCCGTCGTGTATGCCTTTCCCGCATCGCCGGATGTGTACCTGCTCTGGTCCATTTTTAGTGAGTTGGCCAAGAGTAGCGAACTGCCGCCCGTCATCCTCGTAGGGGTCGGCTATCCCACCCACGACCAGCGCGATCTGCTGAGGCTGCGCATCCGGGATCACATGCCCTCGCCCGACGAGGAGATGGACGGCGAGCTGGCCGCCTATCTCGAGCAGCCATCTGTACATGCCGATGGCGCTCCCCAGCTCCTGGACGCACTGGAGCAAGAGATCTTTCCTTTTGTGGATGCCAATTACCGGACCAAGCATGATGACAGGACGTTCGTCGGCATGTCCAGCGCAGGGATTCTGGGAGTTCATGCGCTCCTGAACCATCCGGGGGCCTTTCAGCGCTATGTCTGCGTCAGCCCACCGCTCTTTCGCAGCGACAAGGCCATATTCCGCGACGAGCAGGCCTATTTCGAGGAACATGACGATCTTTCGGCGCAGGTGTTTCTTGCGGTGGGCGAGATGGAAGAGGACAAGGATCCCTTTCCCCTCATCAAGCCGCAATACCGGTTTACGTCCAATCTGGTGGCTCTGGCCGAGACGTTGGCGGCACGCGGCTATCCGGGATTGGACCTGGCATGGCATGTGTTCGAGGGCGAGTCTCACCTCTCGGTAGTGCCGGCCGCCTATTCACGAGGCTTGCGCCATGTGTTCCGCTTTGAGACGGGGGGAGAGGCATAACCCACAGGAGGAACGGGCCGGAGCCAGCACACCAAGCGCGCTCATAGCGCAATACGGGCTGGCTTCCGGCCCGATGTACAAGAGGTGAATCGCCCCTAGGCCGGGGCGCGGTCGGCGTGCGCCAGGGCGGCCTCCAGATGATCGGCCATCTGCGCGTACCACTCCCGCGATTGGCCGATCACTTCGACGATGGCGCGGCGCGTATCAGGCTCGGCCAACTTATGACCGCGCTCCTCGTTCCAGCCGATGCCGCCCACCAGGCCCCAGGCGTCCCACATGAGGGCGTGCTCCTCGGCCATGCAGGCCGCCGCCCGTAGCAGCTCGGCGCTCATCCACGGCTCTTCGTTCGCCATCTGGCTGAGGAACAGCGAGCCATACCAGCGTGCCGTCGCCACGTTGCCCACGGTCCAATCGTGGATATCGTAACGCTCCCGGAGAGTAGCCGGGCTGTCGGTGGGAAAGGCGTCGTCGTGCAGCAGATGCTCGGCCCAGGCGTCATAGGCGGCCAGGCCGGTGTGCCGCCCGTGGATCATGGGCGCGCGAATAGAGGCCACCGCCTCACGTAGAGTGCACCGGTAGATCGCGTGGCGGTCGGGCGGCTTGCCGATGGCGTCACCACCGTTCCCATCGCCCAGCACGATCAGCCCGGCGGTCTGGGCGTACCAGTCGCCCTGCCGAAACTCGCCCGTCGGCTCGATCCCCTGCGAAGGTGCAAACCCGGGCACGTCCTGAAAGAATGACCAGCCCATGAGCACGTCGCCGCCCTCATCATAGCCCGTGATCAGGCAGCACTCGGGAGGACCGACCACCCCCAGCGCCAGGACGGGCCGCCCGTGGTCGCGCAGGCTGGTGATGATCGCGTCGCGATAGGCGGCCTCGTCGGCGTGGCCCTGCTCGCGCAACAGGACCCGCCCGGTGCAGCCGGCGGCCTCTAGGGCGCGGCGCATCGGCTCGGCCGGATCGGCCGCGATCCAGCGGATGTCGTTGTTGCCGGGGTCCCAGCCATCGTTCCAGACCAGGGAAAAGGCATTGCCGCTGGCCCCTACCAGGTAGGCATAGGCACAGTTGAGACCCCAGCCCGGCGTCCCCTTGGGAACATGCAAGCAGCCCAGATTGTGGCCCAGGAACTCGAGGGCTGCGCGCAAGCAGGAGGGAAAGGTGAAATCCTCGGGGCAACGGGAGGCGCCCCCCTGGTAAAAGTGCACGCGGGGCACGCCCGAAAGGAGCACGCGTTGCGGAACGACCAGGCTGGCTGGCGTCATGGACATGGCAAGCCTCCTTTGGAGCGCAATGGGCCTACAATACGGAGACAAGGATAGTGCGGGAGACTGCGCTATGCAAAGAGATTTCGTTCCGCGGAATCGATGCGCTCGACTCAGTCCTCGACGAAATAGTCCGAGTCGATTCGCTTGATCTCGTAAGAGGCCACGGGCGAGACGGCGATGCCATAGTCGATCATCAGTTGCGCCATCATGTGGCCGTCAATGAGGA
>SKRJ01000457.1 GCA_007118555.1 Anaerolineae bacterium
CAGCGAGCGCTCCAACTGGGGCGAGTAGCGGGTTCCCTTGTTGAACTCGAGGTGCACACACCCCTCGGGTAACTGGAGGAAAACGCCAAAGGGCACGTCGCCCGGTGTTTCATCCATCAGATCCAGGGCGCGACTCGCGATCTGGGCCGATTCGGAGCTGTCGCCGTTGACAGAGAGGTGGACGGTCAGTCGTTTGGCCTGGCGCACGGCGGACTGGCGCTTTTGGGCGCCCGGTGGCAGGCTGTAGGGCGAGATCTCGTCCACGATCAGATTGATCGACTCGTTGCGCTCGTTGGGTTTGCCCTTGATCAGCACCAGATCGCCATCGTTGAGCTGCCCTTTGGCCGTCTCATAGGTGCGCGGAAAGATCACGGCCTCCATATTGCCCGAGAGATCCTCGATCTGGCAAAAGGCCATGGGATCGCCCTTGCGCGTCGTGATCACGCGAATGCCGCTCAGAACGCAGGCTACGGTCACCGGCTCGCTGCTCAGGTTGGGGTCGAGCTCGGCCAATGGGGTAAGGCGCGGGTCTACATATTGGGTCAGTACATCCAGGGGATGGGAGGACAGGTAGCAGCCGAGCAGCTCCTTTTCGTCGGCGAGGCGCTCCTTTTCGGGCAGGGGCGTTACGTTGGTGGGCAGGCTGATACGGGCGCCACAGTCCTGGCCCATGATCTGCGGCCCCAGGTCGAACAGGCTGCGCTGGCCCACCTCGCGGGCGCTGTGCACCTCCTGGCTGACCGAGATCATCGGATCCAGCGAGGCCAGCAGCGCGTTGCGCTCGCCCAGCGAGTCCATGACGCCGGCCCGCACGAGGCACTCGAGGACGCGCTTGTTGACCTGGCGCAGATCGACCTGGTTGCATAGATCCTCGATATCAGCGAACGGCTCTTCGCCCTCGGAGGCCTCTTTCTCGTCGCAGGGCCTGTTCATCCGAGAGGACACAATCACCTGGGCGGGCCCGTCACCGACGTTCTTGATGGCGCCCAGACCAAAGCGAATGGCCAGGCCCTCGGCGCTCGACAGGTCGTTGCGTTCCTCGGGCGTCTCCCACTGAAGTGGCTCGACCTGGAAATCCACGCCCGAGGCGTTCACGTCGGGCGGTCGCACCTCGATGCCCAGGCGCCGGCACTCGCTCACAAAGAGGGCGACCTTGTCCAGGTTGCCACGTTCGACGGAGAGCAGGGCCGCCATGAACTCGACGGGGTAGTGGGCTTTGAGATAGGCGGTCTGCAGGGTGATGACGGCATAGGCCGCCCCGTGGGACTTGTTAAAGCCATAGTCGGCAAAGGTCTCGATGTCGGCAAAGATGCCCTCGGCCACGTCGCGGGGAATGTCGTTCGTGACGCACCCCTCGACGAACTGGGCCTTTTGCTGCTCCATGACGTCGGCTTTTTTCTTGCCCATGGCGCGGCGCATCAGGTCGGCCTCAGAGGCGGTGAACCCCGCGAGATCGGTCGCGATCTGGATCACCTGCTCCTGGTATACGATGATGCCGAACGTCTCCGAGAGAATCGGCTCGAGCGATGGGTGCGCATAGCTCACAGGCTTGCGGCCAAAGCGCCGGTCGATGTACTCGGGGATCGACGCCATGGGCCCGGGGCGATAGAGCCCCAGGATGGCGATAATGTCGGTGAACTCGTGAGGCTGCATATCGCGCAGCACCCGACGCATGCCCTCACTCTCGACCTGAAAGATGCCCGTGACCTCGCCCGAGGAGAGCAGCGCAAAGGCGTCTGGATCATCCAGCGGGATGGTCTCCTGGGTCAGCTCGATGCCCCGGGTGCGGCGAATCCACCCAAAGGCGCGATCGAGCACCGTCAGAGTCGAGAGGCCCAGGACGTCCAGCTTGAGCAGGCCAATATCCTCGACGTCGGACATGCAGAACTGGGAGATGATGCCCTCGCCACGGGGGGCGCGCTGCAGAGGAGTATACTCGACCAGGGGGCGGTCGGCGATCAGGACGCCCGCCGCGTGGGTGGAAAAGTGTCGCGAGACGCCCTGCACGGCGAGAGACGAGTCGATGAGCTTGCGGATATAGGGCTTGGCCTCGTACAGTTCGCGCAGCTCGGGCACCGACTCGAGGCCGTCCTGGATGGTCTTTTTGGGGCCCGAGGGGATCAGCTTGGCGACATAGTCCACCTCGCTGAGGGGAATGCCCAGGGCGCGGCCCACGTCGCGGATGGCGCCGCGGGCGGCCATGGTGCCAAAAGTCGCGATCTGGGAGGTGTGGTCCTCGCCATAGCGGCGGGTGAGGTACTCGATCACCTCCTGACGGCGATCCTCCGGATAGTCCAGGTCAATGTCGGGCATGGTGATGCGGCCCGGGTTCAGAAAGCGCTCAAAGATCAGCCCCAGCCCCAACGGTTCGAGATCGGTGATGCCCAGGGCATAGGCGACGATGCTGCCGCCCACCGAACCGCGCCCGGGGCCTACGAGCATCTTGGCCTCTTGCTTGGCCCAGCGCACCAGGTCCTCGTTGATGAGGAAATAGTCGTCGAACCCCATGTCGTGGATCACCTGCAGTTCGAAATCCAGGCGCTCCTGGATCTCGGGCGTGATCTGGTCATAGCGGTCTTGCAGGCCCTGGAGACAGAGCTCGCGCAGGTACTCGCCGGCCGAGTGGGGTTCGGGGACGGGAAAGCGGGGCAGGCGGTAGCCCTCAAAGCCCAGATCCACGTTGCACTGATCGGCCACCCACTGGGTGTTCTCTACCGCCTCGGGGTAGTCGGCCATCACCTGCCGCATCTCGTCGGGCGACATCAGATAATAGTCGTCGCTGCCCATCTGCATCCGGTTGGGGTCCGACATGGTGGTATTGGTCTGCAGGGCCAGGAGCAGCTCCTGGGCAAAGGCGTTCTCGCGCAGGACATAGTGGACGTCGTTGGTGGCGACGCAACGCACGCCGGCTTCTTGGGCGATCCTGGCGAGCTGGGGATTGATCTGCTCCAGCTCGGGCACGCCGGCGTGGCGCTGCAACTCGATGAAATAGCGATCGGGGCCGAACAGCTCCTTGAACCAGGCCACCGTGCGGCGGGCCTGATCGAGTTGCCCCTCTTGCACCTGCGAGGCCACCTGGCCCGAGATACAGCCGCTGAGGCAGATCAGTCCCTCGCTGTGCTCGGCCAGCAGCTCGCGGTCGATGCGAGGCTTGTAGTAAAAGCCCTCCATGTTGGCCACGGTGATCAGCTTGAGCAGGTTCTGGTAGCCAGTCATGTTGGCGGCCAGAAGCACAAGGTGATACGAGCGCGCGTCCAGCTTGGCGTCCTTTTGATGGAGACGACGGCGCGCCTGGTACACCTCGCAGCCAAAGATCGGCTTGATGCCGGCGGCCTCCGCGGCATGATGGAACTTGATCATGCCGTACATCGAGCCATGATCGGTGAGGGCGAGGGCGTTCATGCCCAGGTCGCGGGCACGTTCACAGAGGTCTGGCAAGCGGGCCAAGCCATCCAGGAGAGAAAACTCGCTGTGAACATGCAGGTGCACAAATGAACTCACCACGCCCTCCGTCAGATCATCCAATCCGGCAGTGTCATAGCAGCCGCACAGGGGGTCGGTCCGCAGGATCAGGCGGGGCAGCCAGCGATCCTACTCTAGCTTGATTGTACCACATCGCGTGGGGAGCGGAAAGAGAACCGATGGCCTGATGCAGCGTTTTTACGCAGCCAGGAGATGGTGTATTATCTGTTTTGATACCTTTCAGGCTCTTATTTTCTATGCTGCTTGGCGCCTGACGAATGCAGAACTGCCTGCATGATACGCAGGCAAAGCGCCGTTCCGCCGAGTCCGTACAGAACCTTGCCTTGTAGGCGTGTTGCAGGCATGCACCGTCTGACAGCGTTTGCCTGTTGTGATAGAATGCGCTACTCAAGAGAGAAGGAGCGCACTATGGCCATTGTCACCGTCCAGGATCTGGAAAAGCGATACTCATCTCAGGGGCCCCTGGCGGTGGACGCCGTATCGTTCGAGATCCATGAGGGCGAGATCTTTAGCCTGCTGGGGCCCAACGGCGCCGGCAAGACGACGACCATTGCCATGCTCAGTACCCTGCTGCGTCCCACGGCGGGCGATGCCTGGGTGGACGGCAATTCGGTGCGCACTCAGGCAATGCACGTACGTCGCAAGATCGGCGTCGTGCCCCAAGAGCTGGCCCTCTACGAGAACCTCAGCGCCCGTGAGAATCTGCGCTTTTGGGGCGAGATGCGCGGTCTGCGGGGGAGCG
>SKRJ01000417.1 GCA_007118555.1 Anaerolineae bacterium
ACGGCTATCTCTCTCTCCTCGCCGTCCTTTTGCATGAGCGGCCGAATGCTGGCCAGCTCTTCCAGGGGGATATGGCAGTAGATGCCGTGCCCCGTGGACGCGATCTGCCACGGTGGCTCCTCTTGCACACAGACATCCCCCAGGAACCGGGGGCAGCGCGTATGGAAGGGGCAACCCGTGGGCCTTGTCTCGGGCAGCTCTCCACCCAGACGGATGCGGTCGGTCTTGACGTCGGGGTCGGGCGCCGGGATCGCCGACATGAGGGCCTCGGTGTAGGGATGGTAGGGCGGCTCAAACACCTGTTCCACCGGCCCCATCTCCATGATCAACCCCAGATAGAGCACCATCACACGATGCGACACGTGCCGAATGGCGCTCATGTCGTGGGAGACAAAGAGATACGAGATCCCTTCGTCGGCCTGCAGATCGTTGAGCAGGTTCAGGATCTCGGCGCGCACCGACACATCCAATGCCGACGTGACCTCATCGGCCAGCACAACGTGCGGGTGCCCCGCCAGGGCGCGGGCGACGGCCACACGCTGCTTTTCGCCGCCACTCAGCGCCGAGGGCTTGCGACGCATGTAGTGTGCGCCCAGCCCCACACGGTTCAGCAGGTCGGCCACCCGCTGGCGCCGCTCTCGTCGAGAGCTACCGGGGTCCAGCACGCGCACGGCGCGGCGCATGGTAGCGCCCACGGTGTGCTGCGGATTGAGCGACTTGTCGGGGTTCTGGAACACCATCTGCATGCGCTGTAGCAAGAGGCGGGATCTCTGGCGTACCTCTGGCGCCAGCTCCTCATCACCCATTTTGAGCACCCCGGCGGTCGGCTTTTGAAGGCCGGCCACCACATTCAGCAGCGTGCTCTTGCCCGAGCCACTCTCGCCCACGATGCCCAGGGTCTCTCCCTTGCCCAGGGCAAAGGATACACCATCCACGGCCTTGAGCGGCTCACGGACAACGGGGCCCCAGAAGGTATACTTGCGAGCCCTCCGCCCAAACTCCTTGCGGACCTCTGTGCCTTCCAGAACGGGCATATCGCCCTCCTGCGGGCCACCGTTCTGATGTCGCTCCAGGCGCTCTTGCGGCCAGCCGGTGACGCGCACCTCTTTTGCGCGGAAACAGCGCGCGCGATGGCCCTCCTCCTGTACGGCAAACAGGTCCGGATGGTTCTGGCGGCACTCGTCGATGACAAAGGGGCAGCGAGGGACAAACAGGCACCCCTCGGGTTGCTCGGCGGGAGAAGGTACCGTGCCCGGAATGGTCCGCAGACGATTCTCCACATCGCTGGGGCGGTCGATACGTGGGATACACGACAACAGCCCGGCGGTGTAGGGCGCTGAGGGCTCGTGAAAGATGTTCCGAACGTCGCCAATCTCTACCACCTCACCGGCATACATGACGGCGACCCGGTCAGCGATCTGGGCGATCACGGCCAGGTTGTGGGTGATGAACACAATGGCCGCGTTCACCTCTTCCTGCAACTCTCGTACCAGGTCGAGGATGCGCGCCTCGGTGGTCACGTCCAGGCCGGTGGTCGGCTCGTCGAGGATCAGCAGATCCGGGTTGGCCGCCAGCGCCATGGCGATCACGGCGCGCTGCTGCTGGCCGCCGCTCAACTGGTGCGGATAGCGGCGGGTGGTGTCCTCGGGCGCAGCGATGCGCACCCGACGCAAGAGCTCTAGCGTGCGCTCCCGGATGCCATCCGGCGCCAGTTCGGGCCGGCGGCGCACCGCCTCGTCGATCTGGTCGCCGACCTTGTAGCTGGGGTTCAGCGAGGCCTGCGGATCCTGATACACCGTGGCCACGCGAATGCCCCACACGCTGCGCAGAGTGCTCCGGGAGGCGTTCAGCATATCGATCGAATCCTCTTCGGAGCCGTTGCGTCCACGTAGAATGACACTGCCCGAGATGCTCTGAGCCCCCGGGGCGTCACCGACGAGGACGCCAGCCAGCGTGGATTTGCCACAGCCCGACTCGCCCACGACGCCCAACGTCTCACCGCAACGCAGGTTCAGGGAGACGTCGCGCAGCGCCTGGACGCCGCCGGGATAGGTCAGCGAAAGGTTCTCAACTTGAACCTGATAAGGTTTCTCGTCGCTCATAGAAAAGACTCTTCTCCTTACACCGATGTGGTGTCCAGTTCGGTGCCAGCGATGCGCTCTCGCAAGCCATCGGCTGCCACGCTCAATGAGACAACCAACAGCGAGATCGCTATCACCGGTATCAGCGCCATCCAGGGCGAGACCTGGATATAGTCGCGTGCTCGGCTTACCATAAGGCCCCAGTCGGGCTCGGGCTCCTGCACGCCCAGCCCCAGGAACCCAAAGGAGGCCGTCAACAGGATGGCATAGCTCGTGCGAACCGATGCCTCTACCACAATCGGGCTCCAGATGTTGGGCAGAATCTCTCGTAACAGAACGTACAAGGTCGATTCGCCTCGTAACCGGGCCGCATAGATGAACTCGGAGCTCTTGACCGCCAGCACGGCGCTTCGTACGACGCGCGCTACGGTCGGCGTATACACGATGCCGATGCCCAATATGATGCTGGTGCGCGATGCCCCCAGTCTCGCCAGGAGCAGCAGGGCCAGCAAGATGCTCGGCAGGGCGAGCAGCGCATCCACCAGCCGCATGATGACCTCGTCCACCCAGCCGCCGATATAGCCGCTGATGAGGCCCACCAGCGATCCCCAGGCGACGCCCAGGAGGGCCGCCACGACGGAGGTCACCAGCACGCCACGGGTGCCATGGATTACACGCGAGAGCAGATCACGCCCCAGGTTGTCGGTGCCCAGCCAGTACTCGGCGGACGGCCCCTGCAGGCGGCTGGCCACGTCGAGCCGATTGGGCGGATGCGGGGCGATCTGGTAGGGAACCAGGGCAAAGACCACGAACATGGCCACGATCATCAGCGCCAGGATCGTCAATCCATGTCTGGCGGCAAAGCCTCGCCACCGGGCCAGAGGGCGCAAACCAGGATGTGGCGTACGTCCTTCTCGGAAATGCCCCTCGCCAGGAACGCGAGGGTGCTCAGGCAATGGTTCTTGTGTCACTATAGTCTCACCTTTGGATTCAGCAGGGCATAGCCCAGGTCGGCCATAAAGTTGGCGCCCAGCGTGATCACGGCGATCACCAGCGTCGTGGCCTGCAGCAGCGGCAGATCGTTACGTTCGACGCCGGCCAGGAGCAGCCGCGCCACCCCCGGGTAGGCGAAAAAGGTCTCGACGATCACCAGGCCACCCATGAGCCAGCCCATGCTGTTAAAGATGACCGTGATCGTCGGCAGCAGCGCATTGCGCAAGGCATGCTTGAATATCACGACGCGGCGCGGCAGGCCCTTGAGGCGGGCCGTGCGAATGTAGGGCTGGTTCATAACGTCGATGACACTGCCTCGTGTCATACGGGCTACATAGGCCAGGATCGCCAGGGTGACGGTGAGCGCCGGCAGGATCAGGCGTTGCATGTTCTGCCAGGGCAGCTCATCGGCGCCCATCAGGCTGGAGGGCGGCAACCAGCCCAGCCAGGTACTCAGGATCAACGTCAGCCCCACCGCGCTCACAAACTCGGGTAGCGAGAGCCCGGCCAGCGAGGTAATCGAGATGAATCGGTCTACGATCCCTCCGGCCAGCACGCCCGCCAGTACACCGAGCATGATCGCAATGGGCATGCTCACCAGGAATCCGAGCGCGCCCATAAAGAGCGAGTTGCGAATGCGCATCATCAGGATCGGGCGGATCTCACCACCCAGGTAGGGCGACCAACCAAGGTCGCCGCGCACGGCCCCCGTCAACCAGTTCCAATAGCGTATGTGATATGGCTGATCGAGCCCCATGCGTTGTCGAAGGACGGCCAGCGCCTCTTCTGTGGCGTGCTGCCCCAACATGAACTGGGCCGCATCGGCTGGCATCGCGGACACGATGCCAAAGATGGCGACGGTGACCAGAAACAGGGTCAGGAACATCAGGCCAAAGCGGCGCAGGGCAAAGCGGGCCCAGCGTGGTATCATCGTTGTTCAGTTCTCCTCTCGGTCTCTTGTGCTATCGTCATGACGACAGCCACACCCCATGGGGCTCCAGGAACTGCATTGGGTGGTACTCGTATCCATGTACATTCTGGCGAGTAGCGCCCGCCTCGGCGTGGAGCGCATGGATGATCTGCCCGCCTTCGGTGATCAGCTTGCGCTGAATCTCCTCATAGAGCTCGGCGCGGCGCTCTTCGTCCGTCT
>SKRJ01000373.1 GCA_007118555.1 Anaerolineae bacterium
CCCGTTCGTTCGACCGGGTCACATTGAGTGACATGGTCGTGCATCGCTTCTCCAGCGCCCACCGGATGGCGTCGCAGAGCATGCGCCTGCCATAGCCCTTGCCCCAGTGCTCTCCGACCACCTGGATATGCCGAATGTGCACCCGGCGCCCGCCCATCATCCACTGGAGCCAGATCCACCCGACGAACTGATCCCCTTCGATATAGGCCCACAGATCATCATTGTTGCGCAGGCCGTGCTCCACGGCATCACGAAAGGCCGGCTCCACAAAGAGCTCGCCGGGAAAATTGATGTCCCAGCTCTGCGCCTGCAGATCGGCCAAAAGCTCATAGTCTCTATCGAGATCGACTCGCCTGCATTCAGTCATGCTTACCAAGACCCTGCCACACTCTCTGTAAACATAATGATCGGTCATACGATCTATTGGTCATGTGTCTGACCCCGTTATACGACTGAACCAGAGCACCGCGCCTACGATGGCCAGCACCATGCCCAAGATCACGAACGGGCCAAAACAGCAGAGGCTGGTGACCGCGAGGCTGTCAGGCTCAAGCAGCTCCTGCAGAGGAATGGCCACAGGACGGTCCAACATCCCGAGTATTATGCCCACAAAGATGAGAGCCATCCCGACGAAAAAGAGTATGCGCCCCCACAGGATCCGTTTCGTGTTCCCATTTGTCTCGGCCATCGTCTCCTCCTTGTGGGGTCGCCTCGACGCATCGGTCCCGTATCGGCTGGCCTCTAGGCAAACAGCCGCGTCCCCGGCTTGAGGTACTTTTCCGCCGCCTCCATGTTCAGCTCTACGCCCAGACCGGGCTGATCGGTGAGGGTGATCGCGCCATCCTGGATCAGAGGCGGATCGACCACGACGAGATCATGCCAGTGGGGGCGCTCCAGCCAGTGCCACTCGAGCACGAAAAAGTTGGGCACGGCGGCACAGCAATGCGCCGAGGCCACGGTCCCCAGGGGCCCGCACACATTGTGGGGCGCAAAGGGAACATAGTACACCTCGGCCATGTTGGCGATCTTTTTGCCTTCGGAGAGCCCGCAGCACTTGGGCAGATCGGGCATGATGATGTCCACAGCCTGCTTTTCCAGCAGGTCCTTGAATCCCCAGCGCAGATAGAGGTTCTCGCCGGCGCAAATGGGCGTGCGCGTCGAGGCCTTGATCTCGCGCATGGCGTCAATGTTCTCGGGCGGCACCGGCTCCTCGAGCCACATCAGGTCGTACGGCTCCAGCGCCTGAGCGATGCGTGCCCCCGAGGGCGCATCATAGCGGCCGTGCAGGTCCATGGCCACGTCGACATACGGCCCCACCGCTTCGCGGATCGCCGCCACCTTGGCCACCATGCGATCCAGCTCCTTGCGGCTCACCGTGTGATTAAAGGCGTCCTTTTTGTCGGGGCTGCGCATATCGTCCAGGTCGAACTTGATGGCGTCGAACCCCATCTCGACCACCTCGGCGGCCTTGGCAGCATTGGCGCCGGGCGAGTCATCGCCCCCGGCGTGGCAATCGGCATACAGGCGCACCTTGTCGCGGAACTGGCCACCCAACAGGGCGTACACCGGCAAGCCCACCGCCCGCCCCACCAGATCCCACAGGGCGATCTCGATGCCCGTAAGGGCCGTGACCAGGTGGCCGGCGTTGGCGCCGTTGAATACGTGGGCGCGGCGCATCCTTTCATAGAGCCGGTCCACGTTCATCGGGTCCTCGCCCAAGATCACGCGCCCCAGCTCGGCGATGATCTGCTGGATACCCGCCCCTCCATGAATGCACTCGCCTGTGCCTACCAGACCCACGTCTGTGCCGATGCGGACAAAGCACGAGTAGCCATGTCCTCTGACCTCTGCCGTTCGAATATCGCTGATCTTCATTCGACCTCCCATGGTAAAACTGAGGGCAATCCTAACCACGAGCCCGAGACCCGTCAAGCGCCCCACCTTTGTGATTCGCGGTAGAACGGAGGGCTCCTTGGTCAGGGTCGCCTCGGCGAGTTCCTACACCCCAAGGCCCAATGCGTCTTTTGACCGCTACGGCCCGAGGCGCCATAATAGATACAGGCGCCGCCCAAACCGAGAGCGCCGATGGATTCGCATGGTTCCAGGGAGGATGTCGGATGGCACGCTGCCCCCATTGCGGACAGGGTCTGACGAGCGAGGAGTTGGGCTCGGGTGCGTGCATCTGCTCCACAGTCATGGATCGGCCTCGTAAGCGCCCTGCCCCTGAGAGCGGCGCCATTCGGGATCTCTGGCCGGCTCTGGCAGGGGGCGTAATCGTCGCCCTGATTCTGGCGCTTGCCCTCCTGCTGAATTGGGTGCCCGCCATCAGCCCGCCGGCGGTCGCCCCAGCCCCAACCGCCCCAGCCCGTGGCGCCACCCCTACCCCGACGCGCAATACGGCGGTGCCCCTCGACCCTATCGTATCACAGGCCCTGGTCGCGCCCCAGGTGTACGATCACGATGCTCTGGACGAGTTCATCGAGACACGCTGGTATGCCAGCGAGGCTTCGGTCGCCCTCACCGACGCTGGCCTGCGCATCACCGGCGTCGAGCCCTGGGCGTCCTGGTGGGGTACCCGGCGCACATTCGAGGGCGGCGACGCGGTGTTGGTGCGCTTTCGGCCCGACCCCGGCTCGCAGTTCGAGTTTCACCTGGAGCGGGGCACGTGGGCTACCGGCGACTATCGGCGCTGGGCCTTTCATGTGGGCACCCGCTTTGAGATGAGCATCATCGAGGGAGCCGATCCCCAGCGTTGGGGCGAGCTCGTGGGACAGCTCTCGCCCCAGTCCGAGTCGTGGTACTCGTTGCTGCTGGGCATGGACCCTCACGGCGAGTTTCTGGCGTACCTGTGGGAGGACCGGTCGACAGAGCCCCACCTGACCTATCGCAAACAGATGGATGAGACATGGCACGGGGCGGGTTGGATCTTTGGCGCCGGCGCCAACCGTGGCGCAGTGGATGTCGCCTCGGTGACCGAGATCGCCTTTGTGCGCGTGGATCCGCCCGACGGCGCCGACGCGCATTTCTGGCGCGCTCTGGCCCTGGCGGATCAGGGCAACGCCGAGGCCGCCCTGGAGGCCCTGGACGCGGCGCTCCGGCTGGAGCCAGACAACGCCACCTATCTGTACTATCGCGGATTGACTCATTGTGATCTGGGGCAGCTTTCGGAGGCGCTCGCTGACCTGGAGCGCGCATCGGAGCTCGACCCGGACAATGACGAGTACCATCGTCAGTTGGCCTGGCTCCATGCGCGGGAGCGTGGCAGTCCGATCCGAGCTCAGATACACATAGAGTACGCCCTCAGCCTCGCGCCTTTCGAGGCACGCAACTATCGGCTGCGCGCCCTCATCCTGCGCGATGTCCAACACGACTGGGCAGCGGCACTGGTCGATTTCACCAACGCCATCGAGCTCGCGCCCCGGGAGGCAGAGCTCTACCGACTGCGGGGCGAAACCTGGAATCTGATGGGAGATTATGCCACCGGCCTTGAGGATGCCCTCCAATGCGCCGAGCTCCAGCCCGAGGATGCGGCCTGCTACCTGCAACAAGCTCGCAGCCACATCGGCCTGGACGACCCGGAGAGGGCCGTGGCGGCCTATATCCTGTTCCTGGAAACGACGGAGCGCGAGGTCTGCCCCGGCTGCCGCGAGGAGGCCGAGGCGTACATCGCGCAACACCGTTAGCGGAAACGCAACGGCCGGGTTAAATGGGAGCCGGTTGAGCCCTCCTACCCCTGGCGATATGGTGAGAGGGCGCATGCCCACGCAGGGGATTGCGTCATCGAGCCCCCCATGAATCCGTCACACGGTGTCTCGCCCCGCGATGCCTGCTTCCCGCGAGAGGACTGTGATACGGCAGAGAAGGCTAAGATTCTCCTGGGAGAGTTGGCTACGGAGAGATCGCCGTGTAGGAAGGCCGGCCTGCTGCAACTCTGCCTTGGAGACCAGCAGCACATGATCGGCGCAGCGCCCTAGTACCGCACTCGCCGTTTTTGGCGCCTGTGGGGACTCTACCCGACGCAACCCGATGTTGTGCTGGTGCCCTGTGCCGTCCACAAGGCAGGTCAGAATCCCGCCGTATCCGGATCGCTCTATCTCCAGATGCTCTTCATGAAAAAAAAGCCCCAGAGCATGGTGTGCTTTTCATCTCTAGCGCCCCTTTTCCGGCATGTTCGCCGGGGCGACACTCCAGATCTGTGAACAAAGAGCCTTGACA
>SKRJ01000389.1 GCA_007118555.1 Anaerolineae bacterium
CAGTTATCATCTGCTCCGAGCTATCGGATATCCCCATCATCAGTATCCTTGGCATTCATGAGCCAACCAGCGGGCACGCCCTCACAAGCTAGCGGTGCGCTGGCAGCCGGCGCACCACATGTCGTGGTGCGAACTGCACCTATCGCTGTCTAATATGCAACACACTCACCCAGTCTCCGCCTTCTGTGCCGTTGCCGCTCAGGCGCCCGTCGACGCCTGCCGCCGTCGGGCCCTCGGGCACCCCCGGCCACAGGTGGTCGCCGTCCAGAGCGCGCCCTCGCTCGTCGAGGATCCACTCGCCTCGCAGCACGATCGTCACGGTCAAGGAGCCCAGGCTGGATGCCTCGATCAACCGCGCAATCATCTCTGGCCTCCGCCAGTCATCTGGCGGCACCAGGCGGAGAGCGGGGACAAACTGGCCGCCCGTCGGCTCTGCGGCGGTCACCAGCGCAAACTGGTCATCGGTGGCGGTGTCACCGATCAGCCAGGTGACCTCTCGGTCCTCGATATCCAACGGCTCTACGGGCTCGACGTCCATCGGGATCACGCACTCGCATTCCACCTGTATTCCTCCGGGCACCTGCTCGCGCCGACGAATCTTGGCAAAGGCATGTCTGCGATGCACGGAGTCCGCCCGCACCGGCTGCCTGAACAGGACGACAAAACCCACGGGGAATAGACGCTCGGCAAACTCGTTGGCCGAGACGACTTGGTCGTGATGCCAACTGGCGTGGGTCACCCGGTTGAACTCTTCGGGCGTCGGGCTTGCGCCGTCGGCACCACGCGGAATGCCCAGCAGCAGCCGCTGATCGCCCTCGGGATCATCGGGGATCGGCTCCAGGTCGGCCGTCGCCTCGCTGCCTGCCGGCAGCGTGTTCGCCACGACCTCGGTGATGCCGGGGCCGCGCGGCCCGGCGGCGCCATCCGCGCCGTCAGCGCCGGGGGGGCCGTCAGCGCCCTGGGGACCATCATCACCCTGTGGCCCCGGTGCACCGCGGGGACCAGGGATGCCCTCGCTGATGCCCTTTTCCAGCATGCATTCGATGACCTGGCGCAGCGTGTTGGTGCTGGGCACCATGGGCCGGTGGGTCAGGTTGTCGATGACGTTGACCGAGGCCGCCTGGTCGCTGGTGATGGGCTCGTTCCACTGATAGCCCTGAATGGAGGCGAGGATCACCCCATCTGTATGATCCTCGCAGGTGTCGCAACCCTCGATGACCCGGTCGATAAAGGCATCGCACGCCGCTTCGTTCACATAGAGGATGCTCACACTGCCCTGGATCGCCTCGTCGGTAGGGTTAGCCGGCAGCGTCTCGCCGGCCACATACAGGCGCTGCCCCAGAAAGGCCAGGTTCTGAAAGAGAGCGTTGCCTTTGGTGTGTACGATGCCCCGGCCGATCTCGGGCGTGTTCTCCAGGTCGGTGGTGTCCGGCCCGTGACGCTCGTTGATGGCGTCGACAGAGAGAATCAGCACCTCGCCTCGATCCCGTGGATCGCCGGCAGCGTCGAACTCGCGGCGCAGCACATAGAGCCAGTTGTCGCGCGGCGAGATGCCCATATCCAGCGGCAACGGTTTGGGCGGATCCCCCGCCTCGGGAGGATTGGCCAGGCGCACGGCGCTGAACGCATTGCCCTCGTCCGGGATGATCGGGATAAAGTCGTTCAGGCTGTTGCGCAGCTCGATGCGGTAGAGCATCTGGCTCTCGCGCCCCAGCACATAGAGGTATTCGCCATCATAGCTGAACTCGACCACAAAGGGCACATGTCCCGCCGGCAGGCCAAAGCTCTTCATCAGGTTCGAGACATCGCCGCCCAGCGGCACCGGCGTGGCGAGCTGAGCGAGGTTAACGACAAAGAGGCGCGCCTGTGAGGTATCCGCCACGACCATCCACCGGCCGTCGTGCCGAATCGTCATGCCGCCGGGCGTGACGGTCGCCGTAGCGGGGTCGGCAGCGGCGTTGCGCAGATCCTGGACCACAGGCGCCGGCTCGCTGCCGGTGCCATCCACCCAGTCGCGGATCGAGTTGCTGCTCCAACGCATGATACGGCCATCGGGTAGCAGGGCGTACAGGCTGTCGTCCAGCGGCGAGACATCCAACCCCGCCAGGGTCTGGGCATCGACCGTCAGGCTGGCCCGCATGGCATTGTCCGGCTCTGTCTCCAGAAGGTTCTGGTCAAAGATCAGAATGTGGACTCTGGTGATGGGGGAGCCTTCGTCGTCCTCCTCGACCGCGGCCGCCACATAGACGAGGTCCCCCAGGTTGGAGCGGCTGGCCGCCACGGGCACGGCCTGCCCTTGGCCCAGCAACACGGGCGGGATCACGAGGCTGTGATTGCTGGCGTCGTACATGCGCAGCCAGCCATCGTCGCCGTCCCACTCGGCCACGTACAGACGCTGCAAAGAACGATCGACCACGATCGCCCGAGGGTGGGCCGTGAACAGAGTGTGCTGCCAATCCAGTCGGGCATCCAGAGGATCCTTCGATTCGCTGACCGGCTCGTTCAGGTCCACAAAGAGACGGTAGCCCTCGCGCGTGCGGTTGCACTCGACGTTGGCCTCTGCGCATCCACAGTCATCCAGGAGCGCAGGGACGGGCTCGGTGTCGCACTCGGTGTAGGCGATCCGCAGATAGATGTCGCGCTCTGTAGGATCCCCGGTGGCCGGAAAGAGGCCGCCGGCCCGCAACGCCTCCTCAATGAGCTTCTGCAGGTCGACGATGCGCTCCTCGTGGACAATGATCTCGTTGCCGCAACAGTCCAGCGCCAGGCCGGGCTCTAGCACGACAAAGCGATGCTGACAGGCAGGGTTGGGATGCTGCACAACCTTGAGGCCGCAGACGGTGCCGGTCCCGTGCAGCAGGTCGTTGTGAAGGCGATTCTTGCCTCGGAAGTAATCCTGCTCTTGGCGAAAATCGCGGGTCACTAACAGCTTGCCGTCAAAGTAGCGGTTGCGCTCGAAACGATACAAGCCACAGGTCAGGCAGACGCCATCAGGCGATGATGTTCGAGTCATGGTGTATGATCTCCCTCCGATTCCTTCCCCAAAAGACAGGGGTTGCAGGTGCGACAGCCCAACTGTGGCTCGCCCAACCGCGTGACCCCGAGGCGCACCGACACCGAGCGGGGCGCGGTGGCGGGTGGCAGAGCGGTGCTGACGGCCAGGACGCTTTCCTCGTCAAATCTGGGCGACTGGGCTGGCAGGCGCCACTGTGGGTGCCCGCCCAACAGACTGTCCAGCCCCAGGGCGGAGCCGCGTATGGTGTCAGAGCCCAGCCGCAGGCCAGGAGACATGGGCCGGATGCGAAAGTGGGTATGCGCGGGCTTGAACCTGTCGACAAGGCGCGTGACGATGGTGCGTTTCTCCTCTGTATCCACGACGTAGGCCGGCAACAGCACGCCAAAGTGATGCGGCGTATCCCCCTCGGGGGGCTGGCCCAACCAGGTCTCCAGATCGGTATGGCCGACGCCCCGAAAGTGCTCGACGATCTGAGGCATGGGCTCTCGCAGGTTGGCGTGCAGTTGGAGCATCAGGCGCATACCTCGAATGGTGCCGCGCCAGCGATAGAGCTCCACGATGTTCCGCAAAAAGGCGCGCTGCTGCGCCTCGGTCCACACTTGCTCTAGCGACAGATCGAACCAGGAGGCCAGCCACGGAATAAAGTCGGCTGGGGCGCCGGCAATGTCCAGGAACAGGGGCCAATCCTCGATCTGGCTCTCGATCTCGCCAAACAGTGTGTCGGTGAGGGATAGCAGCCGATCCAACAGCAGACGGCTGTTCTCGTCCGCCTGGTATGCGGCGGGGAGATAGCTCAGCGAAGACTGCCGTCGGGCGTGCACATAGATGCGTTTGATGGTGGGCGTGCGGTTGCCCGGCCCCTTGAGCGCCAGCGCCAGGTAGAGATAGCGGCCCGGCGGCGACTGGATCAGGAACTCGTCGGCGTTATCGGGGCCCGTCTGCCACGGGGCGGCCTGTGGCGGCTCGGCCAGCAGTCCAGCGGTGGATACTGTGGGCTGCAGGACATCGCTGGTAAGGGTAAAGATGCGGATACCGGTACGCTCCGGCACGTCGATCTCCAGGGTCAGCCGGTGCCAGGGGTTGCCGAGCCTCTTGCTGTCCAGGGGTTGCATGCGATACAGCCCCGCGGGGCGGTAGGTGGCGGCGGGCGGCACATAGTGCAGATAGGGCCCCGG
>SKRJ01000126.1 GCA_007118555.1 Anaerolineae bacterium
TCGATGATGCCGGCCTGCACCTGATGCAGGATCTGCTGCCGAAGCTCGGCAACGGGGTCGTGGGCCGGCTCTGATTCCTCTTCCAGACCCAGGGTCTCGATCGCCTCATTGAGCCGGGCGCGCAATGTCCAATAAGACTCGGAGAGTTCGCGCTCCATCTCCTTGAGGTTGCCACGATGCTTGACAAAGCTCTCGATGAATGCCAGCGTCTCGGCATCCAGGCGACAGAACCGGCAGGGCTCCCACCGGCCACGGACCATGGTGTCGCATGCCGTACAACGCATCTCGGTCACGATCAGATCGCCGCCACAACTGGGACAGGTCTCTAGTATTTTGCGCATAGCGCCTCCCTTCAAAAAGCATCATACAAAATTTTTGGAATCCTGTCAAGACTTTTGGCAAAATATCTCACAACTTCAATAATTTTGATGAGACTGATGCTCGCAGATGGCCGCTCAGGCAACAAGGGCGTGAGCAGGCGGGCGCCGGGTTGCGCTCTTACCTCCGTCTGACGCTTGCGCAGCGTATCCTATTGGGTATACTTCTGGGGTAGAGATACGGCAGAGCCGGGCGCCCGACGCCTGGCACCACATGAGGAGGAAGCTGTATGGTACGCTCGTTCCATAACAAGATCCTGCGCGTCAACCTGTCCGATGGCTCGATCCAGATCGACGAGCCCGGCCCCCTCTACTTTCGCCGGTACATGGGCGGCTGGAACATGATCGCCGATGTGCTGCTCAAGGAGGTGCCCCAGGGCGCCGACCCGCTGGGCCCCGAGAACAAGCTCGTCTTTGCGCCCGGCGTCCTGACCGGCCTGGCCGTCAGCGGCGCGTCGCGCAGTGCCGTCGGCGCCAAATCGCCCCTCACCGGCGGCTTTGGCGTGGGCGAGGCGGGCGGGTTTTTCCCCAACGAGATCAAGCGCGCCGGCTTTGACGCCATCATCGTCGAGGGCGCGTCGGAATCGCCCGTCTACCTCTGGATCAAGGACGGCGAGGCCGAGATCCGCGATGCCTCGCACCTCTGGGGCAAGACGACCAAAGAGACGATGGAGACCCTCCAGGAGGAGCTGGACGACAAGCGCATCCGCCTGTCGATGATTGGCCCCGGCGGCGAGAACATGGTCAAGTACGCCTGCGTCATGAACGAGATCAAGGATGCCGCCGGACGCAGCGGCATGGGCGCCGTCATGGGCTCGAAAAAGCTCAAGGCCGTGGCCGTGCGCGGCACCATGAACATCGATGGCGTCGACTCGGACACGGTGCGCTCCATGGCCCGCCGCGCCGCCGAAGAGGTGCGCGAGGGCACGCGGGCGGCCGGCCTCTCCAAGTGGGGCACCGGCGGCGGCGACCTGACCGATGGCCTGCTGCAGGGCAACCTGCCCGTCAACAATTTCCGCGACGGCGAGTGGGAAGGCATTGACGACCTGAGCTTTGTCATGAACAAGATCGGCAAGGGCATGGAGGCCTGCTTTGCCTGCGCCGTGCGCTGCAAAAAGGTCGTGGCGGCCGAGGGCGTCGATTCCGACTATGGCGGACCCGAGTACGAGACCCTGGGCTCGCTGGGCTCGACCTGTGGCGTCGGCGATCTGGTCGCCGTCTCCAAGGGCAACCAGCTCTGCAACGCCTACTCCCTGGACACCATCGGCGCCGGCGTCACCATCGCCTTTGCCATGGAGGCCTTTGAGAGAGGTATGCTGACGCTGGAGGACACCGACGGGATCGACCTGCGCTTTGGCAACGGCGATGCCATGGTGGCCATGGTGGAAAAGATCGGCAAGCGGGAGGGCCTGGGCGACCTGCTGGCCGAGGGCCTGGACACCATCGCCGAGCGAATGGGCGGTGATGCCTGGACCTTTGCCGTACACACCAAGGGACAGGCGTTCCCGATGCACGAGCCGCGCTTCAAGCGGGGTTTGGCCATCGGCTATGCCGTCTCCCCCACCGGCGCCGATCACTGCCACTCGCTGCATGACTCGGGCCTGATGAACGCCGACGAAGAGGGTTTCCTGGCGGGCGGCCTGCGCAAGCTGGGCGTCCTGGAGCCGATCCCGCTGGAGGATCTGGGTCCCGCCAAGGTGCACGCCTTTATGCTCAACACCATCTCCTCCGTCGTGCCCAACTGCGTGGGCATGTGCACCTTCCCCGGCTGGAGCCTCACCGAGTTGACCGAGATGATCAATGCCGCAGCCGGCTGGGACTGCTCCGAGTACGAGCTGCTCAAGGTGGGCGAGCGCGCCCTCAACCTGGCACGCGCCTTTAACATGCGCGAAGGCCTGACCGTGGAGGATGACCGCCTCGCAGAGCGCAGCTATACCCCCACCCGGGGCGGCGCCCTGGCCGACGGTGGCATCGATCCGGAGGAACTGCGCGAGGCAGTGCACACATACTATGCTATGATGGGATGGGACCAGGAGACCGGCATCCCGAGTGAGGTCAAGTTGCAGGAGCTCGGCGTGGGCTGGGCCGTCGAGTACCTGCCCAACAGGTAGGAACTCGGCCCGAATCTGCGAACCAAGGGGGGGCCTGCCGGATCGCGTGACCCGGTGGGCCCCCTTGCGTATAGGTTGCAGAGCGGGCCTGCGTGTGTATGTACCCTGGCTCACAGAGCCTCAGCGCATCGAAAGCAGAGTGATATGAACGCTGAAGGAACCCGGACAGAGGTCACCATCGTCTCGGCCAGCCGCGAACACCTTCCACAGGCCGTGGGCGTGCTGGCAGACGCCTTTATGACCGAGGGCTTTATCACGCACCTCTTTGATCTGTCGAGCCAGACGCGACGCGAACGTTTTCGACGTGTGTTGACCCGCTTTGCGGCAAGCTGGCACAACAAAGGGCAGCCGATTCTCGTGGCCCTGCGCGACCAGGAACCGGTAGGGATCGCGATCCTCAAGCGGCCGGGCAAACAGATCGATTCATTCTGGGTCGAGATCTCTGCGCTGTTGCCCCATCCGCCTTTGCTGCTCAGCTTGTTCTCCAAGGTGCGCTGGCGTCGCCTGCCCGCCGCCTTTCGCGCCATGCAACCGCCCGAGACGCTGGGCAAAGACTATTTCACATTGGAGGCCCTGGCCGTGGCGCCAGCGATTCAGGGCCAGGGCATCGGCCGACAACTCCTGGATGCCGTGCATGAAACAGCCGAACACGATCCCGATAGCGACACGATCTATTTGTACACGGCCGACGAACAGAACCGCGACATCTACGAGCGCATCGGCTACCGTACCCTGGCGAGCGTCAACGGCGGCCCCGATTTTACCGTGCATCATATGGCGCGCCCGCTGGCCAGCGCTGCCTCTCCTACGAAAGAGGGCCAGCAGCAAGCGCCGATCCAGGGCTATACGTCCGCAACGTCGAGGACGGGAGAGAGTGACATGACCGCAAGCAAAAGCCATTCACAGGTGCGTATCGTACCCGCAAACGCCGAGCACCTTCCGCAGGCCGTACGTGTACTGGCCGAGGCCTTTATGACCGAGGGCTTTACCCGGCACATGTTTGATCTCTCCACCGAACGCAAGCGGGAGCGCCTCTGGCGCGCTCAAATACGGTTTGCCATGGACAAGCAGGCCGCAGGGCAACCTATCCTGTTGGCGGTGCAGGGAGACGAGCCGGTGGGCATCGCGATCCTCAAAATGCCGGTGGAAACCAAAGTCCATGTCCCCTGGCACAAGCGTCTGGGCAATACGCTACCGTACATCCCTACACTCCTGGGCCTCGCTGGACAGATTCGCTGGCGGCGCGCCCTGGCGCTTCTCGGTGCCGTCAAGACACCCGAGGCCGTGAGCGAGGGCTACTATACGCTGGAAGGCCTCGCCGTGGCGCCGACGCACCAGGGGCAGGGCATCGGACGCAGGCTGCTTGAGGCGGTCCACCAGTTCGTCGAGCAGGATCCCGCTGCGCAGGGCGTCTATCTGTACACGGCGGACGAGCGCAACCGCGCCATCTATGAACGCAGCGGCTATCGCGTCATCGCCAGCAACGACGGCGCCCCGACGCTTACGGTTTACCATATGGCGCTTTGCCTGGCGGTTACAGCACAGGAGACGGCAGAGAGGACAGCCCAAAACGGGGCATCACGTAGCGGGCTTGGCATCGTGCCCGCCAGGGACGAGCACCTGTCCGGCGCGGCGCATGTCCTGGCGCGAGCGTTCGAGAACGAGGTTTCGACCCAATGGATCGTCGACCTGTCGACACCCA
>SKRJ01000273.1 GCA_007118555.1 Anaerolineae bacterium
CATGCGCGTCACCGCGATCTGGCGGCGCTGCGCCAGGATCCGCCCGAGGTGATCATCATCGTCGGCGGGGTCGATGGCGGCCCCGTACATCAGGTCATTGATGCTGCCGGTCTGTTGGCGACCCTGTTTGCCGACGTCGATCCCCAGCTACGCCCCACGGTAATCTATGCCGGCAACCAGGAGGCCCGCCGGCCCATCGCGGCTGCCTTGGGGCCCGGTTTTCGCTACGAGGTCGTGGATAACGTGCAGCCCACGCCCGATCTGAGCAGCCCCCAGGAGCTGCAGCGCGAACTGGCTCAGCTCTATGAGAGGCACAAGTTCCCCGAGCTCGCCGGATACGATACCCTCTCCGAATGGGCGAGCATACCCCCCATGCCCAGCCAGACCGCGCTGCGGACGATTCTGCAGTTTCTCAGCCGCCGGGGCCCCTATGGCCCGCGGGTTCTGGGTGTCGATGTGGGTGGCCGCCAAACGACAACCGCTCTGATCGATGGGAGACTCGTCTCGTCCCAGAGCACTCAGGTGGGCATGTCCCAGGGGCTCGAGAATCTTTTGGCTGCCGTGGATACGGATTCCATCTTGCGCTGGCTCCCCACCAGAGATCTGGCGCAGCGGGCAGCGGCGCAACTGGCCAATCAGGCGCTGCGCCCCCAGAGTCTGCCCACCGAGCCCGATGACGTCATCCTGATCCTGGCCGCCATGCGCGAGGCCCTGCGCCTGACGCTGACAGGCCTGGCGCTGACGATGGATGACCAGCCCAGGGAGGCCTGGCCTCTGGACGCCATCGCGGCCCGCGGCGGAGCGTTCCTGCAGTCCAGGCCCGATGCTCAGGCGACGCTGGCCCTGCTCGACGCCGTACAACCGATAGGCAGCACCCATATGCTCCTGGATTGGGCCTCGATCTGGCCCCAGCTCGGTGCGCTGGCCCAAATCGAGCCTCTCGCCACTCTGCAGATCCTCGACCATGATGCCCTGCTCGACCTGGGTACCGTCGTGGGCCTGCCGGGCCAGGGAGAAGCGGACAAGACGGCCGCCAGTCTGCGTCTGGTGCGCAATGTGGGCGGCGCGCAGGTGGCTGAAATCGCCTGGGGGCATCTGTTGCGGCTCGATATGGACCATGGCGAGACGGCTATCCTGGAGATCGAGCCGATGAGCGGCGCCTGGCACGACTCAAAGGCAACCAGGAGTGTCAAGGTGCGGGGTGGGCGCCTGGGGCTGATTCTCGATGCCCGTGGACGCCCCCTGGTGCTCTCGGACGACGCCTATAGGCGCAGGGGAGAGATACAAGCATGGATCAACGAGCTTTCCTGACAAACGGGCCCGAATGTATGATCTCGCCGCTTGCTATCATTGTGCGCAAACGCCTGCTGGCTTGCCCCGGCGAAGTGCTGGTGCAGTTGGGAGACCACCTCACGTCAGATGACGTCGTGGCGCGTCCGGCGGCTGAAGGCACCTTTGTGGCGATGGATGTGGCCGGGGCGCTGGACATCGATTGCCACCATATAGAGCGCCATCTCCTCGTACAGACAGGCGATCAGGTTACCCCGGGCGCCTTGGTGGCCCAGCGCCGTCGTTGGGGCCTGTTCTCTCGACGAGTATGTGTCGATCTCTTGGGCGACGTGGTGGGCATCCATGACGGAAGCCTGTTCCTACGGCGAACCAGTGAGCCCGCCTTGCTGCACGCCTTTGTTCCGGGAGAGGTCGTCCAGGTGCATCCCGGCCAGGGAGCATCGATTCGAACCACCGGTGCGCATATGCGTTGCATCTGGGGGCGCGGCGGTGAAAACTGGGGCAGGCTATCCATCATGGTGGACGACCCCGGAGAGCCCCTGGCCTGGAACCAGGTCGGGAGGCGGCAGCGGGGCCAGATTCTGGTAGGGGGGTATCTGGAAAACCCGCGCACCCTGTCCCGCGCCGAGCTCTTTGGCGTACGCGGCATCATCGCAGGCAGCATCGATCCCGGCCTGGTGCGCCAGTGCGAGGAGCTTTCCATTCCGGTTCTCATCACCGAAGGCATGGGCGATGCCCCCATGGCGAGCCCGGTATACGAGATGCTTGCCCTACACCACAAGCGTTGGGCGGTCCTGGCGGGCAACCGAGCCAGAGGCCAGTCCGAGCTGATCATCCCCCTGCCGGGCAAAGCGGATGGCCTGGATGCCACGAACTCGAACTCTCTCAAGGAGGGCTGCCTCGTACGACTGACGAGCCCGTCTCTGTGTGGCACCGTGGCCGAGATCGAGTCGCTTCCCGCAGAAAGGCAACCGACGGGGCTCGGGCATCTCACGCGCGGCGCGATCGTGCGCCTGCCGGACCAGAGTCCCCTCTTTGTCCCGCTCTCGAACCTCGAGATCCTCAAACAGCCCCATCGGAACGAGACCCACTGATTTTGTCGCGCCTTGTGCCGGGTGCTATAATCTCAAGAGCCCTATGAGGCAGCCAAGACCTCGCTCTGGGTGGCCACGGGCTCCTGCCCGCGCACCTATCAAGCGGCTGATGGAAGGATAGAACACAATGAAGCTGGATCGCGAGCAGGTACTGCACATCGCCGAGTTGGCCAAGCTCTCGCTGACCGAGGAAGAGACCGAGCTATTCTCCGAGCAGCTTTCCGAGGTCCTGGCCTATTTCGAGCAACTCCAAGAGCTGGACACCGACGACATCCCGCCGACGGCCCAGGCCATCCACCAGCGAAACGTGATGCGCCCCGACACCGTCGCCCCGAGTCTCACACCCGACGAGGCCCTTGCCAACGCACCACAACGCAAGGGCGACTATTTTCAGGTCAAGCCGATCCTGGACTAGCGCCGACCTACCCCTACCCCATCATGGGAGGATCCCTTGGAACTGTACGACCTCACCATCCATCAAGCCCACGAGTTGCTCGCTCGCCGCGAGATCTCGTCCGTCGAGCTGACCCAGGCGGTGCTGGACCGCATCGCAGCCGTAGACGACAAGGTCAAGGCCTATCTATGCGTCCTGGAGGAGGCCGCACTGTCCGATGCGGCTGCCGCCGATCGACGCCGCGCCGAGGGCGAGGATCACCCGCTGCTGGGCATTCCTCTGGCCATCAAGGATGTACTCACCACCAAGGGCATCGAGACCACCTGCGGGTCGCGCATGCTCGAGCATTTCAAGCCTACCTTTGATGCCACCGCCATCGTCAAGCTGCGGGAGGCGGGCGCTGTCCTGGTGGGCAAGACCAATACCGACGAGTTTGCCATGGGTTCGACCACCGAGAATTCGGCCTTTTTCGCCACCCACAATCCCTGGGACCTATCGCGGGTGCCCGGGGGCTCGAGCGGGGGCAGCGCCGCGGCGACGGCCGCCGGCGAGTGCATCGCCGCCATCGGTAGCGATACGGGCGGCAGCATTCGGCAGCCCGCCTCCTTTTGCGGGGTGGCCGGCATCAAACCCACCTATGGGCGCATCTCGCGCCATGGCCTGGTGGCCTTTGCCTCCTCGCTGGACCAGGTGGGGGCCCTGGCCAAGGATGTGACCGATTGCGCGCTGTTGCTCCAGGCCATGGCCGGGCACGATCCGATGGATTCCACATCGGCGGATCTGCCGGTGCCCGATTTTCGGGAGGGCATGGACAAGGGCGTGGCCGGGCTCAAGCTGGGCGTGCCCCGCGAGTATTTCCGCGAGGGGATGCAGCCCGAGGTCGAGCAGGCCGTGCGCGAGGCTCTCGCGGTCTACGAGAGCCTGGGCGCCGAGCTGGTGGATATCTCGATGCCGCATACCGATTACTGCCTTTCGACCTATTATGTGCTGGCGCCCGCCGAGGCCTCGGCCAACCTGGCCCGCTTTGATGGCATTCGCTATGGCTATTCTGCCCCAGACGCCGAGGATATCTGGGAGACCTATCGCAAGACCCGGGCCCAGGGCTTTGGCCCCGAGGTCAAGCGCCGCATTATGCTGGGCACCTATGCCCTCTCCACGGGCTACTATGATGCCTACTATCTCAAGGCCCAAAAGGTCCGCACGCTGATCAAGCAGGACTTTGACCGGGCCTATGAGCAGGTGGACGCCCTTGTGGCCCCCACCGTGCCCGTCCCTGCTTTCCGTATTGGCGAAAAGATCGACGATCTGCTGCAACTCTATCTGGTGGACATATTGACGCTCTCGACGAACCTCGCGGGTATATGCGGGGTTTCTATTCCATGCGGGATGGCCAATGGGCTCCCCATCG
>SKRJ01000232.1 GCA_007118555.1 Anaerolineae bacterium
CGAGGTGCCTGTGATTCGCTCACGACTCCATGGGCACCGGGGCGTAGACGCCTACGATCCGGCCCATGTGCAGTTCATGCCGCTGGCTGATGCCTTTTACCATTACCTGGTGTCCTGTGGCACGGGCGCGCAAGCCCAGGCAATCAAGGAGGCCTTTAGCCATTCCGCGGCCCTGCAGAACCCTGATGATCCGCGCCAGGTCGTGTTCACCGTGCTGCCCGGCCACGGCGCCATGATCGTCGAAAAGTGGGTGCCGGGCAAGGTGCCCTTTCAGGTGATCTGGGAGTACATGGACGCGGGCTATATACAGATCGCCAGGGCGATCCCGCAGGGGCCCATGGGCTATGCCCCCGATGCGCAGGGCGTGATGCAACTATGGACCAGCAAGCCGTAGCCTACATGGCGCGATGCGTCATGCGCAAACAGGCGGCGTTCTGTGGAACGCCGCCTTGCTTCTTATGGTACTAGACGCCGGGAGTGCCAGAATGACGTAGGATCCGCCTTTGGCACAGGCTAGAGCTCTTTTTTGCAGAGGAACCAGTCGATGCACTCGTACCCCTCGGTCATACGCTCATCCGCGGCCTCTGCCGTGGTGGGCGGAGGTACAATGACCTTTTCGCCGGGACGCCAGTTTGCCGGCGTGGCTACCTTTTCCTTGTCCGAGGTTTGAAGGGCATCCATCAACCGCAGGATCTCGTCCATGTTGCGGCCGTTGCTGAGGGGATAATAGACCATAGCCCGCAGCTTTTGGTCTGGGTCGATGATAAAGACGGCGCGCACTGCCTGGGTGTTGCTGGCCCCCGGGTGTACCATGCCATAGGCCTTGGCGACTTCCATCGTGAGGTCCGCAATGATCGGGAATGGGATCTTGACGCCCAGCTTTTCCTCGATGCGTCGCTCCCAAGCGATGTGGCTGTAGATGCTGTCAATGCTCAGGCCGAGTAGCTCCACGTCGCGCTTCTGGAGCTCGGGATATATCTCGGCAAAAGCCACGAACTCGGTGGTGCAAACCGGCGTAAAGTCGGCGGGATGCGAAAACAGGATGAGCCACTTGCCCTTGTAGTCGGAAAGAGAGCGCTGTCCGGCCGTGGTAGGGGCGTCGAAATCGGGCGCCTTTTCGTTCAGGCGCGGCAAGGATACCATCTGTTCTTCCATGATTGCCTCCTCATTTCACTGATCCGTACTTGGGCAAACGCACCTTTGCGCTGCCACTGGTATCAGTGTAGCGCAACAGAGGGCCTTGTCAATAGAGTCTGCCCATTTGGCACGGCGGTAAAAGCCGTGATGGTGGTAAGGTCGTAGTCACGAATGCGCGCCCAGCTTGGGCAGAGTGCGCATCCATGCGCCTGCTTTACCCCTTTATTAACGTTTCCGTTACTCTTGTTGTGAGACACGATGCTGACGCTATCGGCAGCGTACATCTCCCAGCAAGCTGAAGATGCACTCTGATAACATGTTAGCTTGACTATTGCGCTGCCTTTGGAGACGCCGTGGCCCGTCTGGGGGGGGACCGGCAGCGCCTGAGGATTTGCCCGTCGATTGGCACTCTTCTGCGTCTGGGCTAGAATCTGCGGCGTCAGGGGTCTCCATCTTGCGGAGGCTCTGCACGGTTGGAACGAGACAACGGGAAGAACATGAGCGCCTTTGCTCTGCTCACGCTGATCGGCTTTATACTGTTCATGTCACGCGGCATCACAGGGCCGGTATCATCCCTGTATGCCGAGTCGCTGGGCGCCAGCTATGTCGCCATTGGCATGTTGGGCACGGTATCGTCGCTGACCGCCGTCGCCGCCAACACCCTCTGGGGCGGCTTTCTCGACCGTCTGGCGCATCGCAAGGCCATCTTGGTGCTTGGTCTCCTGCTGCTGGCCGCCGGCGATGCGCTGATCGCCGTGGCCCCCGACTATCGCTACCTGTACGCCTGGTATGTGCTCAACGCTCTGGCACAGGCCGCATACGGCACGGCCAGCCTGGCCCTCATGGGCGACCTGCTGGACAACCGGGCCAAGGCGCGGGGGCGTCGCGTGGGCGCCTATCGTGGCTTGGGCTCGCTCGGGTTTGGCCTCATGGCCCTCAATGCGGGGTTCATCGCCGATCGGCTCTCGCTGCGGGCGCCCTTTGGCATCGCCGGCGGCCTGGCCCTCGCGGCAGCCCTGATCGGCCTGCTCATCCGCGAGCCCGCGCAACCGGATGGGCGCCCGCTGGCGGTAGAGCTATGGGCCGCGTCAGTCGATGCGCTCCGGGCCCTGCGCCAGCGCATTGCGCGCTTGCACTTGCCCCGGCTGTTTGCCGCGGGACGCACCCACGGAGCGACAGGCCGAGAGACCCACGCCCTCCCCCTGGCGCCATTGCTGATCGCGTCGTTCCTCTGGTCGCTGACCATGGGCGCGGTCTATAGCGTCTGGGCCAACTATATGGTGACTGAGATCGGCTATACCCCCACGACCATGAGTCGCCTGTGGGCGTTGGCATCTCTCTCCGAGTTCCCGCTCATGATCCTGGCGGGCTGGCTTTCGGATCGTACCGGCCGCCTGCCGATGCTGGCTATGGGCTTTGTGGCCTGGGGGATGGTGTTCATCGGCTATATCGTGGCGCCGGTCATGCCCTGGATCATTGGCGTGCAGTTGGTGCGCGGATTTGCCTTTTCGGCGTTCACCATCGCCGCCATGGCGTATGCCACCGAGGTGCGCGGGCAGGAGCAGCGTGGGCGCGTTGCGGGCCTGTACGGGTCGGCCGGCGGGCTCGGCTCGATCCTGGGCGGCGCCACAGGCGGCACCCTGACCCAGTGGCTCGGCTTTCAGCCGATGTTGGGCATCAACGCGACACTGATCCTGATGGGCGCGGTCTATGTAGGCGTGGCGGCCCTGCGCCTGCACCTGCGCACGCGCCGGGCCAAGGCGCTGGCTCTCGAGCGCGGCGCCTAGATCCCCTTGTGCCAGCCGCCCCGCGCCGAGGTGCGTTCAAGGGGCGGATGGGCCGCGATCTCGTCCTCGACCAGCTCCAGACCCAGCCCCGGCGCATCGCTCAAGGTTACGTAACCATCCACCTGCCGCGGAAAGCCCTCGAACACGGTGAAATAGTGGGGCGAGTAGAACTCGGCGTGGTATTCCTGGATCTCCAGGTTGATGATCGACGCGTCCAGGTGCAGCTCGGCCTGAGCCCCCACAGGCGAGCAGACGTTGTGGGGCGCCATGGTGATATGCTTGCTCTCGGCGATGGCGGCGATCTTTTTTAGCTCGGTGATGCCCCCGGCGTTGGCGATATCGGGTTGCAGGACGTCGGCGGCGTGGGCCTCGATGATCTGGGCAAAGGGGAACTTTAGATATAGTCTCTCCCCCGTCGCGATGGGGATGTCAACGCGGCGGCGCACCTCTAACAGCTCGCCGATGTTCTCCTCCGAGACCGGCTCCTCATAGAATAGCGGGCGATGCTCGGCCATGCGCTGCCCGATGCGGATGGCGCTCATGACGTTGAAACGGGCGTGAGCCTCGACGAGGATGTCCACATGAGGCCCGACGGCCTCGCGCACGGCGGCCACCCGCGCCACGGCCAGGTCGAGCTGCTCGGCGCTGATGGTGTAATAGGCCTCGCGGCCAAAGGGATCGAACTTGAGCGCCGTATAGCCCATGTCGATCACGCGGCGGGCCTCGTCGGCGTTGAGCTCGGGCGCGCCGGGGTTGGTGTACCAGCCGTTGGCGTACACGCGGATGCGGTCGCGATGGGCGCCACCCAGCAGCTTGTATACCGGCTGGCCCAGGATCTTGCCCTTGAGATCCCACAGGGCGATATCCAGCCCCGAGAGGGCCGTCGACGCCAGCCGCCCCCCGCGCGACTGGGTGTTGTGGTAGATGCGGGCCCAGAGCACCTCGGAATCGAGCGGATCCTCGCCCGCGAGATAGCCCGCGACATAGGCCTGCACCAGACCCATGACCTGCTCATCCTCGTGCATGGGGCTGGCGTCGCCCAGGCCATAGAGCCCCGGCTGGTCGGTGTTGAGCTTGACCACGAGCCAGTTGCGCTCGGCGTTGTGGTGGACGGCGGAAAAGCGGCGGAACTCGACTTCGGTGATGGCGGGCATGGGCACCTCCTAGACGGCGATCGTGCTACTCGAAACGCACTGGAACACTCTGAGTCTTGTTAGCGCATTGGCTCTAACAAGACTTTGCG
>SKRJ01000266.1 GCA_007118555.1 Anaerolineae bacterium
CCCCAGTTGGAGCGCTCGCTGCAGACGTTGATCGGCCGGGATTGCTTGCGCGTCGAGTGGGCCTGATGCACGCCAAGGGGGAGAGACGCTAACCGATGCAACCGCCAAGGGCGCGCTTTTGGGCCATGATGGGCGGCGCCGCCGTCCTTTTGCTGCTGGCGGGTGGTCTCGCCCTCTGGGCCACCCCGCGCGATGCCATCGCCGCGCCCATCCCCAAAGGCCCCGTCACGGCCCTTGCCGCGCATCCCTCCGCCTCCGACGAGCTGGCCCTGGCCACCGATGCGGGCCTCTTTCGCAGCGAGGATCGGGGCGCCACCTGGCAGGCCCTCCCCTGGCCTGCGGAGCATGGCCCCATTACCCGGCTCCTGTTCGCCTCCGAAGGCACCGATACCCTGTACGCCGCCGGCACGGCAGGCCTGGCTGTTTCCCAGGATGGCGGCCAGGTCTGGCAGACGATCGACGACCTGGCGGGCCTGCCTCTCAGCGCTCTGGCGAGCAGCCCCGCCTATGGCGCTGCCTATGCCGCCGCAGACGGTCGCCTCTGGCGTAGCGAAGCTGCCACGACAGCCTGGACTGAACTCGCCACACCCCCGGATGCCGGCGACATTTATGCGCTGGCGCCCCATCCCGCCAGCCCCCACGTACTCTATGCCGGGGGCGAGAGCGGCCTGTACGTCTCGGGGGATCGCGGCACGAGCTGGCATCCGATCCGGCAGGACGGCCTGCAGGGGCCGATCCTCTGGCTGGCGGCGGGGCAAGCCGGTGACCAGACAAGGCTGGTGGCGGGCAACGCGACGCACGCCTGGCTCTCGCAGGATGACGGCGTCACCTGGGTGCCCCTGGCCTCTGCCGCCTGGCCCGACCTGTCGCCAGAGGCGCGGGGGAGTCTGGCCCTCTGGGCCGCTCTTGCCGACGAGCCCCTGGCGCCCTGGCCTGCTCTGGCATCCGACGAACGACCGCTCTTGGCGGCCGTGACCAAGGAGGATCCATACGCCCTCTACCTGGGCACCAGCCACACGCTCTATACACTTGATGGCCAGGGCGACTGGCTCGACCTGGGAGCGCAACAGGTCGACAGCGCCCAGATCGGTAACGATGCTCTGGTTGGATTGGCGTCGCTATCGCCGGTTTTGGCCGGCGCAGGAGTCCTGCTGGGGATTGCGGCCGTGGCAACACAGGTGCTGGGGCGTTCCGGAGCCCGCCGGGAGCCAAGCCCCCCCATCGAGCACGCCGAGAACCGCTGGGACGACATCATCGCCGAGGCCCTACTCCGCCATCAGCGGGTGACGCCCGACCTGCTGGAGCGCATCCCGGCCCAGGCTCGCGTGCGCGCCATGATCCGCTATGTCGATGCCCATCGCGGCCAAGCCCTCGATTTTCGCGACCATCCGCCCCTCATCGTGCCGGCCCATGGTGACAAGCTCGATCGCTTTATCGAGCTGTGGGGTGCGCTCACCGCCGCACCCGATAGCGATGAGGTTGCGGCCGCCGCGACCCTGCCGCTCGTCGAGCACCTGTGCGAGCTCTTGGGCCTGGAGCTTTTGGAGCGCAGAGCTCGCGGCCCCCTCGCTGCCTATATGGTCGAGGCGCCCGCCCTGCAACTCAGCCTGCCGCCCCGCCTTCCCATTCTCTTGATCCGCAAAAAGAGCATCACGCGTGACGATCTGCCCACGATTCGCGCCCTGATGTCGGCTCTCCAGGCCGTTTCCTTTTTTGCGCTACTGATTCCTGTGGCCGAGTCCTCAGATGGCTCCGAGCCGCGCGACGGCCTGGCGGGCGGTATGCACGCTGGCGCCGAGAATCTGGTTGCACTGGACTATGGCGCGCTCTATAGCCTGCATCTGGCCGCCGATCCCCAGGCCCACCTGGTACAACACATCCTGGGCCAGGTGGATCTTTCTATCGTCTCGCCCTATGTGCAATCGGGGCCCGTGCCCGCGCAGATGTTCTATGGCCGCGATCACGAGATCAAGCACATTATACGCACCCTGCAGGACAAGAGCTGCGCCATCGTCGGGGGTCGCAAGATCGGCAAGACCTCGGTGCTCAACAGTGTGTATCATCAGTTGCGGCAGTCAGGCGACCTGGCCCCCAGCTATGTCGACTGCCATCACGTCACCACCTACCAGGCCTTTTTTCAGGCGCTCTCGGCCGCCTGTGACGTGCCCGTCGAGTCGGCCACGCCCGATCTGCTGCGGCGCGTGGTCGTTCGGCTGCGTCGGCGCCAGGAGAATGCCGGCCGCACCCCCGTCCTCCTGCTGGATGAGGTGGATCAGCTCTTGCGCCACGATCTGCAGCAGGGAGCGCCCCTCTTGAGCGTGTTTCACGCCCTCTCACAGGAAAGGGTCTGCCGCTTTTGCTTTTGCGGCGAGCGCACCCTGAACGGGGCCTTGCGCGATGCCAACTCGCCGCTGCGCGCCTTTTGCAGCCCGCTGCGGCTGGGCTATCTGCAGGAGAGGGACGTGCGCTGGATCGTCCAGGAGCCGATGCGTGAGATGGGCCTCTCGTTCGAGGCGCCCGAAACCACACTGCAGGAGATTGTCGCTCTCTCAGGTCGCCATCCCAATATCGTGCAGGCCATCTGCCAGCATCTGATAGAGCGTGTGAGCCAGCGCAATGCGCGCGTGATCCGCGCCGACGACCTGGCATGGGTCAGAGGCTCGACCGAGTTTCGCGATCTCTTTTTCGAGATAAGCTGGGGGAATGCCACCACGCTGGAGCGGCTCATCACTGTGCTCATGACCGAGCATGGGCTCTTTGGCCCGCAACAGGTGCGCGATGCCCTCTATGCGGTGGGGGTTACCCTCCATGACAGCGAGCTAAAGGCCGCACTGGAGGGACTCTTGTTGACCGCGTTGCTCAAGGAGCAGGGGTCGCAGTACACCTTTGCGACTGGGGCGTTTGCACGTATGCTCAGAGAGACAGGGTTGGCCGAGGGGTTTCGGGAGAGCCTGCTATCCAGGCTGCGGGAGGAGAGAGGATGATTGCCGGCGGGTCACTCGGCGCCGCCACTTGCGCACCCTATCCAGAAATGGTGCGGCAGGATATCGGCAGCCGCATGCAGGTGCAAACCCGCCGTATCGACCTGGTCCTGGCCCGGTGTATTCAGGTTGAGATAGCAGACATTGGGCGAGCGCCCGTATTTCCGCTCATAATGACGCGTCGCCAAAGAGAGCTTGACCGACAGGGGACGATCCGGGGCATTGTCGAACCATAGCATGCCAACCTCAAGAGCCACGATCCTGTCTCCTACTAGACCGATCGTCGAAAGCGGCGGAGGCGGCCAGCGATAGGCTGTCAGCGTTGTGGATAGAGCGCTGATAGTGAACGCCAGCGAATGGAAAGTTGGCCGCCTCCTAGAACCTTTGTTCTATACATCAGTATATGCGAACATCTGTTCGCTGTCAAGACCCGCCGTGCAGCTTTTGGAAAGGAGCATCCCATGCGCAAAATACGCATCACAGCAGGCGAGGTGACCGCCGAGGCAACCTTGGACGACAGCGCCACCGCCGACGCGATCTGGGACGCTTTGCCTCTGGAGGCCCGCGCCAACACCTGGGGCGAAGAGATCTACTTTGGCATCCCTGTCTTTGTGGATGAGGAGGATGGCCAGGAGGTGGTCGAGCTGGGTGACCTGGGGTACTGGCCGCCCGGACACGCCTTTTGCATCTTTTTCGGGCGCACGCCCATGAGCCGTGGCAACGAGATTCGCCCTGCCAGCGCGGTAAATGTCTTTGGGCGCGTGGAGGGGGATCCCTCGGTGTTTACCAGCGTGCCTTCGGGGGCCGAGGTCAGACTGGAGCGTGTGGAGTAGAGTTTCCGAGCGGGGAAGGAGACGCTCCGGGACTATTCTCCCCCGTGCGCTTGCAGGAGAGCCAGCTCCTGATTGGCGAGGTCTTGGAGCGTCGTAGATTCCAGAACAGACAGCATCTGATTCTGAGCCTGATTCAGGACAGGGCGCAGGGCGCAAGAGTCATGGATGTCACAGGTGCCCCAGGGAGCCAGACAACGACAGAGGGCAATGGGGCCCTCGATCAACTCGACGATCTCTCGCAGAGTGATCTGTTCCGGAGGACGTGCCAGCGAAAAGCCGCCTTTGGCGCCGCGATGCGAGCGCAGGACGCCGCCCTTGGCGAGATCCTGCAGGATCTTGGC
>SKRJ01000011.1 GCA_007118555.1 Anaerolineae bacterium
GCGCTGGCCCACCTCAAGCTCATCTGCGAGGATGACTGAGGGGCGTCTCTCCGCATACATGCGCCCGGTCCGGCGCAGAGGCTGGACCGACGCCCCGCATCGCCTCGTTTTACGCCCCGTGCCTATCGACGAGCACTCACTCCCTCGACGAGGCCAGATGCTCTGCAATGACCGTCCAGTCGGCCTCGCCCTGTCCGGCCGAAGCAGCGCCCTCGAACAAGCGGTGCAGAGCGTCATACAGTCCGGGGTCGAGTTGCAGCTCACGCAGATAGTCGGCGTACTCTGCTGCTCCTCTGCCCCACTCGCTGATGGACGCCTCCACCTCGGTTGCCGACGAGTCCTCCTGCGCAATGACACGGTCGAGCAGCGATGTGATGTGAAACGGATACAGTTCCAGGACGGTCTCGCGGAACCACTCTACGGGTATACCGTGGTGTTCGCAGATGCGCAGTCCCTGCAAGAGGCTGACTGCCATGGGAAGGTACGCGAGCAGAACGGCCATCTCGCTGATATAGGCCGCTCCAGGCGTGTCGCTCACATGGGTCGTGATCCGCCCAATGCGCTCAAACCGTGTGCGATGCGCCTCAAAGGCGTTACGGTCCCCCGAGATCAAAAAGACCCCGGCTCCTGAGCGGACCTCGCTGGGGTAGGCGGGAATGGATAGATCGAGATACTGTCCTCCCGCCACACTTACGGCGCTATCATAGACCCTGCCCTGATCTGGCGTCACAAAGGAGGTCGACGCCACGACCTTGTCCGTCAGATCGACCTGGGCATTTTCTATGATGGTGCGTGACACCTCATGGCCCGATACCGCCATAATCGTGAGGGGACTTGTTGTGAGGGCCTCGGCCGCCGATGGCGCCAGACGCACCCGCGGCCCCAACAGGGCCTCGGCCTTTTCGGGGGTACGGTTCCATATCGTGACCTCGGCGCCCGAGGCAGCAAGTGCCTCGACCAACGCGCTGCCCATGGCGCCGGTCCCAATGACGGATACGTCACTCATCTCTCTGGCTCCTCTTGAGCATGACACCATGAGCGCGGCGAGCCAAGCTGCGATTGCGCCCACGGGAATGGCGACGCCGGAACGATCGTAATGACCTCCGGTCAGTTCATCTGTAAACATATGCTATCCCACGGCCATGCTTCTGTCAAGCTAAAATGCCGAGGCCCTGTCCAAAGTGCATCGGCTACAGGGGATGCCACAACGAGGCCTCGGTGGCGGGATAGGGAAGCCAAACGCTCGGCGTCACTCCCGCGTTCGTTGGGAGATGAGCCGCATCAGAGCATAAGAAGTTGACGATTTTGCTTGACATATAGGCACATTCGTGCTATTATATAGATGCAAGGCCCCGAGAGATTGATGATTCTGGGCCATGCAGACAGAATAGGTCGGGTGAGTACGTGTGCCTGGGCAGAGTCCCAGAGGGCTGTTCGTAGCCTACAGATGGCAGCGCAAGTTGTTGTCTGAAAGCCATCAAACGGTTAAGCATGTACTTGGATCTCCCAAGCTCACCCGGTCTAGCGGAGAAGACACTCCAGAAAAACGACGGCTGTATGGAACAGGAGACAGATCACTTGGGGTCTTGCGCATGTCAGAGATTCCGGCGCGGTGGCTATCTTGAGGCGCGATCGCGAACCCCCACATGCCGTGTTGCGCGGAAAATCGCAAAAGCACTTGACATATTGCTCGCAATCTGCTATGCTTTCTGTGCAGAGCCCCGAGAGGCAGATGCTTGGATCCTATACAAGAGAATAGATCCCGTGGGCGAACAGTTCGCAGAGCGACAAAGAGGCTGTTCGTAGCCCGGAGATGGTCACGAGACTCGCTGTTTGATAGCCATCGATCGAGTACCAAGGCTATGCGGGAAGGCGAGACCCACCGGATCTGGTAGAGCAGAAACTCTTGTACACGAGGCCATGTGGATCTGGCATCCAGTCACTTGGGGTTCTGCCCTGCCAGGGGCCGCAGCCACGTTATTGCGTGGCGCGGCCTCTTTTTATGTAGCGGCTGTCGCCAGCGGCCCCGATGGGCCTGCCCCAATCTGCGTCCCGGAGCAAATGCGATTTGTGGGCCCTGGGGTGGGGTCGGAGGGCGTGGCTCAGGGGGACCTCTACCACGCTCTCGGCCGGCGATCAGGCGCAGACCCAGTTCCTCGGCGACAGAGGCGCTCGGGGCCTGCATCCTGTCCTCTCCACGAGATGGCCCCGAACATGCGCCTTGGCCAATCCACCCCTTGACAGTGGCCTGCCCGCGTGATAGCATGAGTGTGGGTGACATAATGGCTGTCTGGATATCCAGCCTACATTACGTCACTCGTTTGTGTTTACTGATTGAAAGAGAGGCAAGATAAATGAATCGCAAGAGGTTACTCGTTAGCCTTACGTTGACGATTGCGCTGGCTTTGATAGCTGGCATCGGTTTGACCATGCCAGTAGCCGCCCAGGAAGACGAGGCCGCTCGAGTGGACGTAATCCTTATCGGGCTGGACGCCGAGTTTGGCGCGATTGGCAACTGGGAAGCGTCGCTGTACGCAGGCCCTACAGAGGGTGAAGAGACCGATGGTCGCTTTACCGAGTGGATCGCGGCTGAGGCCGGTCAGGTGACTCTGATGATCCCTGATGATCTCGCCGATGATGCCGACGTTCCCTGGGATGAGACCGATGAGGTCTATGTGCGGCTGCGCACCACAAACGATGATGCGTACCCGACCTTTGACCTGGTAACGCAGGCCTTTACGCTGGCCGAGAGGTACTATACGGTACAGATCGCGCTTGGGTTTGACGTCGACGGTACGCCGAACGACGAGACCCTGGTCGAGATCACTCTCGATGCCGCCGACGTTACCTTTGGCGAGATCGACATGTGGGAGGCGTCCCTGTACGAGGGCGTTACCATTGGTGAGGAGACCGACGGTCGCTTTACCGAGTGGATCGAGGCGGACAATGACACCGTCTCTATCGAACTGCCTGATGCCCTCGATAACGACGAGGCGCCCTTTGACTCGGAAGAAGTGTATGTGCGGCTCCGCTCTCTGAATGATGCCTATCCCGAGTTTGATATGGTGACTCTGCCGTTTACGCTGGTAGAGAACTTTTGGACCATGATCACGCTCAGTGTGAGCACGAGCGTGCAGGATCAGGCTTTGCCTGTGGATCCTCCTGCGCCGCCAGTGCCTGTGCCGCCCGTTGAGCGGCCGCCTGTGCCGCTGCCCGAGGACCCCACCGGCTACTCGGTCTATACGATCGTCGCCGGTGACACGCTCTCCAACATCGCTTTCCGCGCCTATGGAGACGCGAGGCGCTTCCCCGAGATCGTAAGAGCGACCAACAGCCTCGCTCCGCGTGACGAGAGACTGAACACCATCGTGAACCCGAACGTGTTGCGGATCGGGTGGAACATCGCGATTCCTGGGCCCGAGTTCGATCCGCAGCCGGTGCCTCCGGTGGATCCGACGGAACCGGCGGTAGAAGAGCCCATCGCTATCGGTGTACCTACGCCTGTGCGTTTCCTCGTTGGTGATCAGACCGGTGTCTTTGACACCTACCTGCTCACGTTCGAGATGAACACAGAGGTAACGGTATCCATGTCCTATGGCCCAGCGGGCCCGATCTTTGCGCCAGGTGTTGGGTTCAACATCTGGGGTGAGGGCGAGCGGATCGCCGAGTCCGAGCTGGTCGACGGGCAACTGCCCGAAGTCGCCACCTTTACGGCCTTGGCCGGCGAGGTCTATGAGATTCAGGTGTACAACTATATCCACGGTGAGACCGTCGGCTATCAGTTGACCGTGACGACGCCGTAGCGTGACGCTGTGGGCGTGATGCAAATGCCGACCGGCCAAGCCGGTGGTGGAGCAATCGACGAGAGCCAGAGGGGGCAGGCTTCCTCTGGCTCTCTTGCTTGTCTGCCCGCACAATCGCGGATCGCAACCAAGGGCTCACAGGCCTCAAAGGTAGAGGCATCACGTGCGATCGGTGTGCATGCGTTCATACGGATTGACAATGTCGAGCTGTGGGAGTACTATCATGTTGATGCCTTCTGTCAACTAGCCACAGGGCTACGGGCCCTTTTGGGATGTTCATTCTCCCCTCATCCTCTCCATCTCTTGGCCAATGGGTCTGCGCGCTGGCGCACGACAGACGATGTCAA
>SKRJ01000217.1 GCA_007118555.1 Anaerolineae bacterium
CAAGACGGGCCAGCGCGTGGAGGTCTATGTGCTGGGGGTGGATCAAGGGCGCAGGCGCATTGCCCTGAGCATCAAGCGGCTCAAGCCCGAGCCCTGGACGACTGTGGAGGAGCGCTACGAGATCGGTCAGTTGGTCAACACCACCATCACCAAGATCACTGACTTTGGTGCGTTCGCCAGGCTTGATGAGGAGATCGAGGGGCTGGTGCACATCTCGGAGCTCTCGGAGGATCGTATTGGCCATCCGAGCGAGGTGGTGCGCGAGGGCCAAGAGATCGAGTTGCGCATCATCCGGATCGACGCGGCGCGCCAACGGATGGGGCTCTCGCTGCGGCGTGTCAACGAGGATCCGTACGCGGACGATTTTGGATGGGACGGAGAGGGGCAGAGCGATCTGCTGGAAGATAGCCCGGGGGAGATGGTTACCGATCTGTAGAGTACAGCCGCGAGCAGGGAGGCACGCGCACGCTGGCGATGCCGCAGGAGTGATTCCTTCTCGCGTTCAGTCAGGGTTCGTGATAACGCGAGGGAGCCAGTGTTGTTTGACACGGCTCCCTTTGGGTTTCTCAATCGGCGCCGGACGGCTGATGAAAAGCGTTTGACACACAATGCTCTTTCGCCGCAGGCTTGCCGGATGGTGTATAATATAGATGGACAGGGAATAACCCCTGATGCGATAGGCGATACAGGCTGTCCGTTCGACCGAGTGGAAACCAACCCTAGGTGTCGAGCGTTTATTGATAATAGACGAAAGCTAGGTGGATAATGGCTAATGGATTCGATCGATTCAGTAGAGGTGCCCGTCAGTCCCTGAGCCTGGCTCAGGAAGAAGCACGTCGTCTCAATCACCGGTACATCGGTACCGAGCACCTGCTACTGGGGCTCATGCGTGAGGAAAAAAGTGAGGCTGCTCACGTCCTTACCGAGCTAGGTCTGTCGATCGGTCAGTTGCGTGATGCAGTAGAGCGTATGGTGGGTACGGGCGATCGTGCGCCCACGAGCTTGCAGCTTGGCGATCAGACCAAGAGAGTGATTCAGCTCGCCATCGACGAGTCGAAAAAGCGCGGGCACGATTCCATTGGGACGGAGCATCTGCTCATGGCCCTGGTGCGCCTGCCTGACTCGATGGCGGCTGCTGTGCTGGAGGGTCTCAGCGTCAATCTCGAGATCGTCCATCGGCGCCTGCGGTATCTGATGAATGAGCGTTCCACATCGTCGAACGCGCCCATGCCGCGTCAGCGCTCGTCGGCGAGCAAGGAAAAGTCGCTCCTGGAGCAACTGAGCACCGATCTCACCGAATTGGCAGAGGAAGGGGATCTGGACCCGGTTATCGGTCGGCAGACCGAGATCGAGCGCGTGATCCAGGTTCTGGCGCGTCGCACCAAGAACAACCCTGCCTTGATCGGCGAGCCGGGTGTGGGCAAGACCGCCATCGTCGAGGGCCTGGCCCAGCGCATCATTGCGGGCCGCGTGCCTCGTGACCTGCGCAACAAGCGCCTGGTGCGCCTGGACGTGGGTTCGTTGGTGGCTGGCACCATGTATCGCGGCCAGTTCGAGGAGCGCCTCAAGAAGGTGATTGACGAACTCCGTTCATCTGACACGGTGCTCTTTATCGACGAGCTGCATATGCTCGTGGGCGCCGGTTCGGCCGGCAGCTCTATGGATGCTGCCAATATACTCAAGCCGGCGTTGGCCCGCGGTGAGCTACAGTGCATCGGGGCGACCACGCTGGACGAATATCGTAAGCATATCGAGAGCGACGCCGCGCTAGAGCGTCGTTTCCAGCCCGTGTTTGTCGAGGAGCCCTCCGAAGAGGAGACTCTGGAGATTCTCAAGGGAATCCGGCAGCGCTATGAGGAGCACCACAGCCTGCGCATCACCGATCAGGCTCTGGAGGCTGCCGCACGGCTGGCGACACGCTATGTGCCGGATCGCTTTTTGCCAGACAAGGCTATCGACCTCGTGGACGAGGCGGCCTCGCGGGTGCGCGTGTTCCGTGTGTTGCACCCGGAGCAGAGCGCGGCCCAGCGGCTCGAACGCGAAGAGTCGTACGGCGGTCGTAGCGAGCCATCGCCGTCCGTGCTGCGGCCGCTGGTCAGCAGTGAGTCGGCATTCGACTTTGATCTGGACGATGAGATCGAGACAGATCTGCTCGTAACGGCGGAGGATATCGCCGAGATCGTGGCCATGTGGACGGGTGTGCCCGTCACAAGCATTGCTCAGGAAGAGTCGATGCGCCTGCTCCAGATGGAAGAGGCTTTGCACGAGCGCATCGTCGGCCAGGAACAGGCCATCCTGACATTGTCTCGCTCGGTCCGTCGTGCCCGCGCCGGTCTCAAGGATCCGCGACGCCCCATCGGGTCGTTCATTTTCCTGGGGCCCACGGGCGTCGGCAAGACCGAGCTGTGCAAGACGCTGGCCGAGTTCATGTTCGGCAGCGAGGATGCCCTGCTCCAGTTTGACATGTCCGAGTTCATGGAGCGACACAACGTATCGCGGTTGGTGGGCGCGCCTCCAGGCTATGTGGGCTATGAGGAGGCTGGTCAGCTTACCGAGGCGATTCGACGTCGACCGTATTCGGTGATCTGCTTTGACGAGATCGAGAAGGCTCACCCTGAAGCGTTCAACATGCTGCTCCAGATCATGGAGGAGGGCAAGTTGGCCGACGCCAAGGGGCGCAAGGTGGATTTCCGTAACGCGATCATCATCCTGACATCGAACATTGGTAGCTCGGTGATCACGCGCGAGGCCGCCCTCGGCTTTGCCAGTGCCCGCCATGAAGAGGGCAGCGAGGCCGACTATCGCGATATGAAGACCAAGCTCATGCGGGAGCTGCGCAAGCTGTTCCGGCCCGAGTTCCTGAACCGTGTGGACGAGGTCGTGGTGTTCCACGAGCTCAAGCGTGAGGATATCGAGCAGATCGTGGATATCCAGTTGCGCCGTCTGAACGAGCGCCTGGAGGAGCACGAGCTGACCCTAAAGATCACCGATGCAGCCCGTGAGCTGCTGGTGGAAGAAGGTTTCGATCCGCAGTTTGGTGCGCGCCCGTTGCGCCGCGCCATCCAGCGCCTGATCGAAGATCCGCTGGCGGAGGAGCTGCTCGGCCTTGAGGACGGTGTTACGGGGGTCGTGGCGGACGCTGAAGACAATGAGATTGTGTTCAAGTTCAGCCATGAGGTAGACGAGCCCGCGACGCTGTTCTCGGGAGAAAAGCTATAGTATGGCGCGACCGCGTAGGCGCTATATCTGCCAAGAGTGCGGCGCCACGCAACCGCGTTGGTCGGGCCAATGTCCCGAATGTGGCGAATGGAACACGATGGTGGAGTCACTTGTTGACTCCCCATCGCGTTCTGCTTCTGGGGGCCCCCGCGCCGACGCCCTCGTCGCGGAGGCGCTGACGCTCGCCGACATCCCCGGCCACGGCGAGGAGCGGGTGCCGGTCCCCCTCGAAGAGATGAGCCGCGTGCTGGGCGGCGGGATCGTCCCCGGCAGCGTCGTCCTCATCAGTGGCGACCCCGGCATCGGCAAGTCCACGCTCCTGCTTCAACTGGCTGTGCTGCTGGGCAGCTCGCAGCGAGTACTGTACATCTCAGGCGAGGAATCGCTGCACCAGATCAAGATGCGCGCCGACCGCCTCGGGATGAATGCCCCCAACCTGTTTGTCCTCTCCGAGACCAATCTGGCGCAGATCCTGGGCCAGATCGACAGCCTGCGCCCCCAGGTTGTCATCGTGGATTCGGTGCAGGCCATCTATGCCGAGGAACTGAGCTCGTCGCCGGGCAGCGTGAGCCAGGTGCGCGAGTGCTCGTCGGCGTTGCAGCGCCTGGCCAAGGCCCAGGGCATCTCGACCTTTCTCGTGGGCCATGTCACCAAAAGCGGCGCCATCGCCGGCCCCCGTGTGCTGGAGCATATCGTGGATGCGGTTCTCTACCTCGAGGGGGAGCGGTTCCACAGCTATCGCCTGCTGCGCAGCGTCAAGAACCGCTTTGGCTCCACCAACGAGGTGGGCGTGTTCGAGATGACCGAGCGGGGCATGGTGGAGGTCACCAACCCCTCGCAGGTGTTCCTCGAGGAACGCATCGAGCATGCCACCGGCTCGACCGTGGCCGTCACCATGGAGGGCACGCGCCCGCTGCTGGTCGAGATCCA
>SKRJ01000308.1 GCA_007118555.1 Anaerolineae bacterium
ACAGCGGCGCCCGATGCCTGCGAGGCACCGCTGCTCGATTCGCCCGCCCAAGAGTTGGTCGCGCTCTATGTCGAGCATCTTGATGCGGGAGACCATGCCTCGGCCTATGGTCTCCTCGCCGAACGCTACCAGTTGCGCCTGCCGTACCCGCAATATCTGGCAGGCTATGAGCCTTTGCAGCGCATGGCCCTGTGCTCGTTAGAGACCCTCGAGAGCCACGGCGGTCGCGAGACGCTGTTTGCCACACTGCGCATCACGCTGGACGCCGAGGGCGCGCCCCATGACGAGCTGTGGGTCGCGCAATACACCGTGCAGACGGCAACCGACGCTCCGGGCGCTATTGCATCGGTGATCATGTATCGCGCTGCCCTGCATGAGGAATAGTCTGCCGTCCTTGAGGCGGTTACCCACAAGGAGACACGGATGCCCCAAGAACTCGAACTGCGCTATGGCGCCAACCCCCACCAGAAACCGGCGAGGGTGTTCATGCCCGAGGGCGAGCTGCCTTTTGTCGTACGCAACGGTCGTCCCGGCTATATCAACCTGCTGGACGCGCTGAACAGCTGGCAACTGGTGCGAGAGCTCTCCGAGGCGCTGGGCCTGCCGGCGGCGGCCTCCTTCAAGCATGTGAGCCCGGCGGGTGCCGCTGTGGCGGTGCCATTGAGCCCGGTCGAGCAGTCATCCTGTTTTGCCGATGGGCTCACGCTCTCGCCTCTGGCGACGGCCTATGTCCGCGCGCGCGGCGCCGACCGCATGTCGTCCTTTGGCGACTGGGCCGCCCTGAGCGAGCCCTGCGATCGGGCGACGGCCGAGTTTCTGCGGCGCGAGGTGTCTGACGGCGTGATCGCCCCCGGCTATGAGCCCGAGGCGCTGGAGGTGCTGAGCGCCAAGCGGGGCGGCTCCTACTGCGTGCTGGAGATCGATCCGGCCTACCGCCCTCAGCCGGAAGAGACGCGCCAGGTGTTTGGCGTCTCGCTGCAGCAGCAACGCAACGAGGCCGCCATTGGCCCCGAGCTGTTCGACAACGTGGTCACCGCCCGCAACGAGCTTTCTGCGGACGCCGTGCGCGATCTGCTCGTGGCGACGATCACGCTGAAATACACCCAGTCCAACTCGGTGTGCCTGGCCCACAACGGACAGGTGACGGGCAATGGCGCGGGGCAGCAATCGCGGGTGCACTGCACGCGTCTGGCCGCCGACAAATCGGATCTCTGGTTCCTGCGCCAGCATCCGGCCGTTCAATCGCTGCAGTTCCGCCGCGGTGTCTCCCGGGCCGACCGCAACAATGCCATCGACCTGTTCTTTGTCGACGACCTCACGCCGGCCGAGCAAGCGATGTGGGAGGAGAGCTTTGACGTCGTCCCCACACGACTCTCGCCGGAAGAGCGGCGCGCGTGGCTGGATCGGGTCGAGGGCGTGGCCCTCAGCTCGGACGCGTTCTTTCCCTTTCGCGATTCGATCGATCGCGCCTCGCGCAGCGGCGTACGCTATGTGGCCCAGCCGGGCGGCTCGTTGCGCGACGAGGACGTTGTCGCGGCCTGCAACGAGTACGACATGGCCATGGCCATCACGGGGCTGCGGCTCTTTCATCACTAGGTAGTGACAATGGCCGGGGGCATCCCTGGCAACAGATACCTGTTTCGGGAGGATCACCCTTGGTCGACATCTATCTCTTGCGACATGCCCACGTAGACTATACGCCGCCCAACCCGATCACGGCCCATAACGCCCTGACGCCGCTGGGACAGCGCATGGCGCTACGCCTGGCCCAGCGCTGCCGCGAGTTCGAGCTGGATCTACTGATAGCCAGCCCCTTGCGCCGCACCCAGGAGACGGCGGCAGCCATACGGGCCACCTGCCCCAGCATCCCCTATCTCCTAATGCCCGAGTTTGCCGAGGTCAGCATCACCGATCTGGCGGCCTATGACGGGGAAGCGCCGGCGGATGATATGCATACGTGGGAGGACGGGCACTGGGAGCACGGCAACACCCGCATGTGGCAGCGTGTCACAGAGGGATGGGAGCGCCTGCGCAGTATCGCCGAGGAACGGGGCGCCGAACGCGTGGCGCTGGTGACCCACGGCGGTCCGCTGAACGTCATCGTACGGCATGTGCTGGGTTGGAATGCGCCCATACGCCTGCGCACCGCCTGGCTGCACTTTGACTATACGGCCACGAGCTGCGTGCGCTACACCGATGGGTGGCAGGGGGTCGTCTGGCTCAACGACGCCAGGCATATCGAGGATCTGGCACCGGTCCGCCAGATCCTCACCTAGTGACAGCCCTGCTACTCCTCAAGCGACGAGTCGCTCGACGCGTCGGGCGACTCGTGGTTTGATTCCTCGCCATTGGTCACCATGCCCACGGCCCAACGGGGCAGCTTGCCGACCACATGCACGCCCTCGGGCGTATAGTCCTCTTCTTCGATGATGCCCTGCTCGTGCCACAGGCTCAGTACGTCACCGGCCTGGTAGGGCAGCACGACGTCCATATCGACCATGTGCGCGATGAGCTCGTCCTCGATGGCGGCGAGCAGATTGACGAGGCCGGTACCTTTTTGCGCCGAGATGGGGATGACATCCTCGTACGCATCGTCGAGGCGGCTCGCCAGGCTCTCGCGGCGCACAAAGCGGTTGATCTCCTCGCCCAGATAGACCTCTGGGTCCACCATGTCGATCTTGTTGAGCGCCATGATCATGGGCTTGTCACCGCACCCGATCTCGACCAAAACCTGCTCCACAGTCTGCACCTTTTCCATGGTATGCTCGTCGCCAACGTCCACCACATGGATGAGCAGATCGGCCTCCTGCACCTCTTCGAGAGTGGCACGAAAGGCGGCCACCAGTTGGGTGGGGAGCTTTTGGATGAAACCCACCGTGTCGGTGAGCAGCACCTCTTTGCCGCCCGCCAGGGTGATCCGGCGCGTGGTCGGGTCCAGCGTGGCAAAGAGCTGATCCTGCACGAGAACGTCGGCGTTGGTGAGGCGGTTGAGCAGGGTGGATTTGCCGGCGTTCGTATAGCCGACGATGGCGACGGTGGGCAGACCTCGGCGGCGGCGCTGCCTTCGGCGCTGACTGCGCTGCGTGCGCACCTGCTCGATCTCGCGGCGCAGTTGCGCCATGCGCCGCCCGATCTCGCGCCGGTCCGACTCGAGCTGGGTTTCACCGGGGCCACGCAGACCCACGCCACCCACCGCCTGACGCGACAGGTGCGTCCACTGGCGCGTCAGGCGTGGCAGGCGATAGGCGTACTGGGCCAGTTCCACCTGCAAGGCTCCCTCGCGCGTGCGGGCGTGCATGGCAAAGATGTCGAGGATCAGGGCGGTGCGGTCCAGCACCGTGACGGACAGCTCCTGTTCCAGATTGCGAAGCTGGGCCGGCGAGAGCTCGTCGTCAAAGACCACCAGCGAAAAGTTCAGCTCGGCGTGACGCTGCTTGATCTCTTCCACCTTGCCCGAGCCGATGTAGGTGCCCGGGTTGATCTGGTTGAGGGTCTGCGATTCACGCCCTACCACAAGGATGCCTGCCGTCTTGGCCAAGAGAGCCAACTCGTCCAGGGATGATTCCAGGTCAAAGACCCCGGACTTGCCCCGCACGGTGGCGCCTATCAAAAAGGCGCGCTCGGGCTCACGCCGCAAGCGCGCCCTGTCTTCATTCAGTCCGTTTCTCAGAGTCGTAATAGTCTCTCCCCCGCTTCTCGCAAGCGGTCCGCTCCAATACAGATCGACAGACGGAGGTAACCCTCGCCATAGTCGCCAAAAGCGGTGCCGGGGGTCATCCACACGCCGACCTTTTCCAGTACCTCAACCGCATACTCCTGGGCGTCCACACCCTCGGGGGTCTTGGCCCAGACATAGAGTCCGCCCTTGGGGACGTCGGCGCTCATGCCCACCTTGGGCAGCCACTCCAGTATGATATCACGTCGCTCCTGGTAGATGGCATTCCGGTCGGCCAGCCAGCTCTGGTCGCCCGTGAGAGCCACCGTGGCGGCGTCCTGGATGGGCCGAAAGATGCCCGAGTCAATATTGGTCTTGACGGTCGTGAGTGCATCGATGGCCTTGGCGCTCCCCACGGCCATGCCGACGCGCCAGCCGGCCATGTTATACGTCTTGCTTAGCGAGTTGAACTCGATGGAGACGTCCTTGGCGCCGGGCACCTGCAGGATGCTGGGGGCCACATAGTCGCCAAAGGTGACGTCGCAATAGGGGTTGTCGTAGCAGATCAAGAGATCGTGGGCAGCGGCAAAGTCTACCGCCTGCTGCAGGAACTCCATGGGAGCGATCGCACCCGTCGGGTTGTTGGGATAGTTGAGCCACATGAGCCGGGCCTTGGCCAGAACGTCACCCGGGATATCCTCGAACACGGGCAGCCAGCCATTCTCCTCGCGCAGCGGCATCGAGTAGGCATCGCCATTGGCCAACAAAGCGCCCATGCGATAGGTCGGGTAGCCGGGATCGGTGGCCAACGCGATCTCCCCCGGGTCAATGAACGCCAGATTGACGTTCGCCAGGCCCTCTTTCGAGCCGATCAACGGACGAACCTCGGTGTCCGGATCGAGCTCGACGCCAAACCGCTTGCCGTAATAGTCGGCTGTGGCCTTGCGCAGGGCCGGGGTGCCATAGTATCCGGCATAGCCGTGGGTGTTGGGCTTGAGTGCGGACTCGTACAGGGCATCGATGATGTACTTGGGCGGGGCCAGGTCAGGGCTCCCGATACCCAGGCTGATCACGTCCACGCCCTTGGCTTGCTGCGCAGCGATACGCTTCTCCACCGTAGCAAAGACATAGGGGGGCAGATTGTCGATACGGTTCGCGATCTTCATTGGATCCTCCATGTGTGCGGTCGGTCACGTCTCGCAGATGGCTAACGGGAAACTGCGCGCGTGGCAAGGGGCTCCCCTTCGAGCCAAGTCTGCAACAGGCGGCCAACACGCTGGAGGCTCTGCGCATCGAGCTTGTCCAGAGTGTCGTGCTGCGTGTGCCAATAAGAGTAGTCCCTGTCGACCAGGATGGCGGACTCGATCCCGGTCTGCAGGAAAGGCGTATGATCCGAGATCACATGATGCCTGAACTGGGTCACAAAGCGCTCCCCGTAACCCAACTCGTCGGCCAGATCCCACAGCTTTTCTTGCAGCCATAGCGACGATGTCCACTCATAGTAAAAGGTGGCGTCCGGAGCGCCTACCATATCCACGATGAGGACATACTCGGGGCGCTGGCCCGGCTGATTGATCAGCCGCTGCGCCAGGTTTCGCGAGCCTACGGCCCACTCCCAACCGGCAATCTCGCCCGAGTCCTCGGCATCGAAAAAGGCCAACCACACCTGCAGCTCCCCGGTGGCCTCCCTGTCGAGCACGCGAGCCAACTCCAGGAGCACGGCGGCTCCGCTGCTCCCATCGTTGGCGCCCGGCACGGGGACGGTGCGATCGGTCGGATCCCGGTCAGCGACCGGCCGCGTGTCATAGTGGGTGCCTACAATGATGATGGGACCCTCGCCGCGCTTGGCAATCACGTTGGCCAAGGGCACGCCGGCGTAGGCAAAGCGCTCGGTCGTGACGTCCCAGCCCTCTCGCTCTAGCTGGCTGCGGATATATTCGGCAGCCTCTCCGCTGGCCTCGCTGCCCGGCGTGCGCGGCCCCAGGCGCGTCAGCTGCCGCGCATGGGCCATGGCCCGTCGTCCCGAAAAGTCGGGCGCGCCATTGCCTCGCACCATGGCCGCCCCCACCAGGATGACAATGAGGGCGATGGCGCCTAGCCAGATGCCTCGTTTCATTCAGGCACCTGCACGATATCGTCGTTTATGCCGTTCTGGCGTATCATGGCGTCCAGCTCCTCCAGGGCGCGCTCGGCATAGGCCTGATAGCGTTGCCTCTTGTTGCGCACCGGCGGGTCCAGCGGAGCCAACAGCCCAAAGTTGGGCTTCATGGGCTGAAAGCCGTCCCCTTGCGCATGGGAGACATAGTGCAGCAGGGCCCCCAACATCGTGTTGACGGGCAGCTCTAGCGGCGACTTGGCGCTGCACACCCGTGCGGCGTTGATCCCCGCCACCAGACCGCTGGCCGTCGAGGCCATATAGCCTTCGGTGCCCGTGATCTGGCCTCCGAAAAAGAGCGTGGGCTCGGTGCGGCTGGCCATGGTTGCCTCCAGCAGCGTCGGCGCATTCAGGTAGGTGTTGCGATGCATCTGCCCAAAGCGCACCCACTCGGCGTTCTCTAGCCCCGGTATGAGGCCAAACACACGCTTTTGGTCGCCCCATCGCAGGTTGGTCTGGAACCCGACCAGATTGTAAAGCGTGCCTGCCAGGTTGTCCTGGCGAAGCTGCACGACAGCGTATGGCCTCTTGCCCGTGCGCGGATCGCGCAGGCCTACGGGGCGCAGCGGTCCATAGGCCAGGGCATCCTGCCCCCGGGCGGCCAGCACCTCCACCGGCAGGCAGGCCTCGAAAAAGCGCGGATCCTCCCGCTCAAAGTCGCGCAGCGGCGCCTGTTCGGCGGACAGCAGCGCTTCGACGAACCGCTCGTACTCGTCGCGGTTCATCGGACAGTTGATATAGTCGGCGTCGGCGCTCTCGTCCTCCCAGCGTGAGGCCCGGAACGCTACGTCCATGTTAATGGAATCACGTGTCACGATGGGCGCCATGGCATCGTAAAAGTACAGTTGCGACTCGCCCAGCCGTTGCGCCAGATCGGCGGCCAGGGCATCCGATGTCAACGGCCCCGTGGCGACCAGAGTGACTCCCTCTTTGGGGAGGCTCGTGATCTCGTGCCGCACCACGTCAATGCGCGGGTGCGTCTCCATCTCTCGGGTGACTCGCTCGGCAAAGGCCGTGCGCCCCACGGCCAGCGCACGCCCGGCCGGGACGGCGGTCTCCAGCGCGCAACGCAGAATCAGGCTGCCGAGCTTTTCCAGCTCTGCCTTGAGCAGCCCGGGCGCGCGGTCGCGAAGAAGTGATCCCAGCGAGTTGCTGCACACCAACTCGGCCAACAGATCGGTCTCGTGGGCCGGAGTGCTCCGAATCGGGCGCATCTCGTATAGGGTTACATGTATACCACGAGAGGCAGCCTGCCAGGCCGCCTCGCAGCCGGCCAGACCGCCTCCCATGATTGTGAGATCCTGGCATGCGTCTTTCATCTGTGTACGCAGATAATAGCATAAAACATGCTGGCAGACAACAGATAAGCAAGGGGCTTGAGCATGGAGAGGCGGTGAAACAGGCAGGGCTGCTTTTCCGAGCGGATCTCTGGCGCCAAAGCAACAACGCCCTGGCTCGATCCAAGCCAGGGCGTTGGGGAGCGTACCATCGCCTAGTCGCCGATCTGTTCGACGACCATGTGCATCTTGAGCCGGCCAAAGACGCTGTCCGAGTCGTTCTCGTCCTCACGATAGGCAAAATCGACGACCGTGGCCGAGAGGCGAAGCGACTCGGTCTCCAGTGTGACGATCAGCCCCTCCTCTGCCAGAATCAGTTCGCCCTTGCGGGCCAGCTTGGCGCCCACATCCTCGTTGGTAAAGGCGTGCTCGCTGGCCAGGACCTTGGAGATGGTGCGCGTGCCGCGCGTCTCAAAGAGCCAGATGTCAAAGGCATCGACCAGTTGCGACCCATCGATGCCGACGACATCGCTGATCACGATGCCACACTGCCCCAGGAACTCGTGCGAGGGCGACTCGATGGTGAACGCGTGGTAAAAGTCGTCATCGCCAAACTCGTAGGATGTCTCGAACACGGCCAGGGGGGCTAACTCTGCTATGGACGCAGGCTCTGCAACGGCCTCGGCCTCGATTGGGTCGGCGTCGGCCTCCTCATCCTCCTCGGCCACAAGCTCCAGATCATCATCATCCAGCTCGGGCAGATCCATTACTTTGACTGTGGGCTCGGCGACAGGCTCGGCGTCGTCCGACGCCTCGGCCTCGACGTGCCAGGCCTCCTCGGGCTCCAGGTCCGGCTGGGTGGCCAGGGGGCGTTCCTCCTCATCCCACACCTCATCGCCACTATCGGCCTGGTCTGTATCGAGGTCGAGGTCCTGCTCGGCTATGTCAGCCGCCTCATCCTCGTCATCGTCCTCCATAAAGGTCGCCTCGTCCCAGCGGGGCGCCTCTGCCTTGCGCTCGGTGGCGTGGATGCCCAGGCCTCCCGGCCCGGGAATGGGATCCAGGGCCAGGGCGCGCCCTATCTGGGGGCTGGCCGCAGCAGTCTCCGGGAGTTCTTCGTCATCGTCTGTACCGAGGGTTCCCTCACGCTTGCGCATCTCGTTAGTCACCAACCAGATGACCAGCGCGATGACAGCGACCACGACAGCGAGGCCGATGAGCACCAGGGCCCAGCGAGGTGAACCCTCGGCAGCCGCCGTCTCCGGGTCTACATCTGCTTCCGGTTCGACCGGCGTCTCTGGCTCTGCCACAGGCGGAGCGATGGCGTCCGAGGGCAAAGGCACGCTACTGCGCATGCGGCTCAGGCGCAGCGCGGCGGCGGCATTGCCCTGCTCGTCCAGCTCTTCCACGGTGCTGGCGATCAGGGCGTCCACCGCTGCCCAGTCTGCGTCCCCCTCCACCAGTTCGTAGAGGCGCTCGCGGGCCTCGTTGACGTCCCCCGTCACAGTCCACGAGTCGGCCACCATGATGACGTACTGGCGCTGATGCTCGGCGCGCAGATCGGACGGGTCGGTGTCGACCCAGCGCGTAGGCCATACGCGCCACGCCATAACGAGGCCGAGTATCAGGCCCAGCGCGAACGCTGCTGCCAGCCATTCTTTGCGCGGCGTGTTGCCGCCGATGTCCGCAACTTTCATTTCTCCCCCTAGTGAAAAGTCGCCCTGCCGGACGGTCCGCTCGCAGCATAATAGCACGTTCCCAGACAACGATCAAGGCACGTAGGACCTTTTTTAGCACAATCTCACGCATGGGCAGGCCGATCTGCTGCCCAAGGGGACACTACACAAGAATTGCCATGGCGCGAGAGCCTCTGACGCGGCGACACGGCCTTGGCGCCTGCTGGCGCAGGCCGTTTGCCATGGCGCGGCTCTTGCTTTACGATCACGGCTGCGGAGCGAACCATCCAGCAGGAGGTCACGTGCGGATCGGGATCAACGCCCTCTTTTGGGCGCAGCCAGCCACCGGCAGCGGCCAGTATGTGCGCCAGCTCGTGCGCCATCTGGCCCGCATGGAGCATGGGCTGGATCTAGTGTTGCTCGCCCCCGAGTACGTGCCACTGGATGGGGCTCCCGCTGCGGCGCAGCCGATACCCATGCAGGTCGGACCCGAGGGCAACCGGGCCAAGATCCTGCTCGAACAGTGGGCCTGCCCTGCGGCCGCCAGGCGCCACGGCGCCGATCTGCTGCATGTGCCCTACTTTGCGCCGCCACGGGTCGGCAGGGTGCCCATCGTCGTTACCATCCACGACCTGATTCCGATGCTGCTCCCCGAGTATCGTGGCGGGCTGGGGGTCAGGGCCTATACGGCCTGGGCCGCCCATGCCGCGCGGCACGCCGACCGGATCATCACCGATTCCGAGGCGTCGGCTCGTGATATCGAACGCCACCTGAAGGTGCCGCCCGAGCGCGTGCGGGTGATCTACCTCGCCGCCGACGAGGTGTTCCGGCCCGTGCCCCCTTCGGAGGACGGTGAGCTGACCGCATTGCGTCGGCGCCTGGGGCTCCCAAAGGACTATCTGCTTTACCTGGGAGGGTTTGACCGGCGCAAACGTGTCCCCGAGTTGCTGCGCGCCTATCAGCGGGCGGGTCTGGCGCAGGCCGGCCTGGCCCTGGTGATCGGCGGTCGCCTGCCGGACGCTGACACGCCCTTTGCCCCCGATCCCCGGCCCCTGGCCGCCGAGCTCGGCATTGAGGACGCTGTGCGATGTCTCGGCTGGGTCGATGAGGCCGACAAGCCCGCCCTCTACCGTGGCGCGCGGGCCTTTTGCTTTCCCTCGGCCTACGAGGGCTTTGGACTCCCCCCCCTGGAGGCCCTTTCGAGCGGGACCCCCGTCATAGCCGGGAGGGGCTCTTCGCTGGAGGAGGTGGTGGGCGCCGGGGGGCTGCTGGTGCCCACGGATGACCTGGATGCCCTGACCGAGGCGCTTGTGCGCCTCGCCGACGACGAGGCCCTGCGCGCACGGCTAGGGGCCCAGGGGCTGGCTCATGCCGCTACGTTTCGTTGGGAGACCACCGCCCAAGAGACGGCGGCCCTCTATCGTGAGGTGATCGATGGCTAGGCGGCCACCTCCGCCCACGCCCAGGGGCCATCTGCCCGGCCTTGCGGCACTGGTCGGGTTGGGCCTCTACCTGGGGCGGGTGGCGGCAGAGGCGCTGCCGGGCGTGCGGCAGCCCTGGGAGGCCGTTGGCCTCACCCTGGCGGGGCTGGCGCTGGCATGGTTGGTGACCCGGATATGTACGCGCTGGGAGATCACGCTCCATCCCCTGCTCCTGTCCTGGGCCTATGTCCTCTGGCCCGCCATCCACCCCACCCTGGCCTGGGGCGTTGGCCTCGCCATGCTGGTCGTGTGGTTGTTCCAGCTTCCCAGAGCGCGCCTGCCGCGTCATGCGCCAGAGGTGGCCCTGCTGCTGACTGGGCTGGCGCTCTATGGGGCCACCGTAGCCCGGACGGTGCTCCCCGCCGACAGCGGCGAGTTCCAGCTCGTAGCCGCTGTGTTGGGCATCGCCCACCCACCCGGCTACCCTCTGTACACTATGCTGGGCAGGCTTGCGACCCTCTGGCCCTTGGGCGAGCCCGCCCTGGGGCTGAACCTGTTAAGCGTCGCGTTCAGCGCCATGACCCTGGCCACGATCGTGGCGCTGGTACGCCATGCGACACCTGGAAGGCCCCGCGCCTGGGCCTGGGGAGGCGGTTTGGCGGCGCTGGCCCTGGCTGTCAGCCCGACCTTTTGGTCGCAGGCCACCACCGCCAACATCCGTAGCCTCACCGCCCTGCTGACGGCACTCTGCCTGCTGTTGCTGGTGCGCTGGTCGCGGAACCCGACTGTGGGCCGGCTGGCGGCCGTCGGGCTGGCGGTCGGCCTCGCCATCGGGCACCATGGCTCGCTGGGGCTGGTGGCGCTCCCCATGGGCGCCTATGTGCTCGCCGTCCAGCCGCGCCTGCTTCTGTCGCCTCGCCGTTGGCTCCCCGCCCTGGGGGCATTTCTGGGCTCGTTCATTGTCCTGCTCTACCTGCCCTTGCGGAGCGCCATGGGGCCGGCCTTTGACCCGGTGCCCATCGACAGCTTTTCGCGTTTCACAGAGCACGTCCTGGCGACAGGGTTTCGCGGCGATATGTTCTACTTTACTGCCTGGGCCGAGCTCTTGGAGCGGGGGCGCATCTATCTGGATATCTTGCGCCTGCAGTTTGGTCCCCTGCTGCCCTGGGCCATGGGGTTGTCGCTGCTATGGATGCTGTGGCGCGATCGGCGACTGGGGCTGTTGCTGGGCGGCGTATGGCTTGTCAATGCCGCCTCGGCGCTGACCTACCGTGCACCCCAGACGGTCGAGTACCTGCTGCCATCCTATGTGGCCATGGCCGCTTGCCTGGGCTATGGCGTGGCTGTGGCCCTCAAGCGACGCTCGCAGGCAAGCGGAGGGGCGCTGGTGGCTCTGCTCAGTGTTATTGTGATGTGGAACGGAGTAGCCGTGTGGCCCGATTTTCGAGCGCTGGCGTCCGAGCCGGATGCGCGCCGCTACGCCGAGACGATCTTTGAGGGGGCGCCGCCCGACGCCCTCGTCCTGGCAAACTGGCACTGGGCCACGCCCATGTGGTACTTGCAGCATGTGGAGGCAAGGCGGCCCGATCTCACGATCGATTACGTCTATCCCCAGGGGCCGCTCTCCAACGAGGAGGTATGGCTCGCGCGTCTCACGGCCGGGCTGGAGGGCGCTCACGGCCCGCCTCGACCGGTGGTGGTCACCAATCGCTTTGCGGCCTACCACGACCTGGTCTATCCGTTCGCGCCCCTGGGCGAGGCCTGGGTGGTGCGGCCCGAGATGCTCCAGGTGCCCCCCGCCGAGGCACTGCCTGTCGAGGTCGAGCTCGGCAAGCGGGTGCGCATGGAGGCCTATCACCAGAGTGAGACGTCCATCGGCCCCGGCGATACCCTGCAGGTGTCTCTCTACTGGCGGCCCGTCGTGCCGCTGGAGCGCGACTATGCCGTATTCGTCCAGCTACTCGGCCCCCAGGGCGTTGTGGGGCAGGCAGACCGGTCGCAGCCCACCAGCAGCTATCCGGTGGACGTACTGCGCTCGGATCTGTACGAGCTGCCCCTGCTCCTGCAGACCCCGCCGGGCACCTACCAGTTGATCGCCGGATTCTACACGGCGGCAGACGATGGCTGGGAACGGCTAACGACGGCCGAGGGCGCGGACCACATTGTGCTCGGTTCCGTCCAGGTGACCGCAGGCTCGCAGCGTGCCGCGACCGCACGCCCCCGGGCGGTGCGCTACACCACCGGGCAGCGCCTGCGTGGCATGGATGTGGACCATGGCGTGGCGGGCCAGACGCGGCTCTATCTGCACTGGGTTGGCGATGCAGTCACCTCGCCGGCGGTCCAGCTTGTCGCTCTTCGCGATGGTGTGCCCGTCGCCTCCACCGGATTGGCGGGCCTGGAACGCGGCCAGACCGCCACGGTCGTCCTAGACCTGCCATCCGACATCACCGAGGTGCAGCTGGGCATGGAACGGGAGGGGCAGACGCCTGCGCGCACCGTGGGGCCCTGGGGATTGCCCTGGCGCTCTCGCATCACGCTGCGCCTGCCCACCGACGAGACCCGCTATGTCCCGCTGAGCGGTGGACTGGCGTATGTGGGCGTGAAAAGCCCCGAAATCGCACGCGCAGGCGAGCCGCTTGTCGTGCGCCCCCGTCTGATGGCGCTGGGGCCCGTTACTCGGGACTATAGTGTCTCGGTGGGCGTCGTGAGCCAGGACCCGCCCTGGGAGCGCAAGAGCGATGGCACCCCTGCCATGGGGGCCATCCCCACGCTAAAGTGGCTCAGTGGCTGGGTGGTGTCGGGGGCATATATCCCCTTGCTCCCAGAGAACGCAACGCCGGGGCCCGCCCGGGTCACCGTGAGCGCGTACGATGCCTTTACACAGATGCCGCTGGCGGTCCTGGATGAGAGGCTGGCTCGTGAGGGACAGGGGATCTTTATGATCGTGGCCGAGCTCGAGATCCTCGGCCCCTGAACTGTTGTCAGCCAATGACGCGCAACGCCTGTTGCAGGCAGGTTGTGTGTGGTACAATGCTGAAGAGCTGAGACCTGACAGGTGCAAGAGTCCCGAACAACACACAGCGCAATGACAGGAGTTGTATGAACTGGCAATCCCCCTTTGGCCTGCCCGGGCACTGGTACAAGGGCAATCTCCACACTCACACCACCCAGTCCGATGGCCGTATATCTCCCGACGACGCGGTAGCCTGGTACCACGAGCAGGGCTATGACTTTTGCGCTCTCTCTGACCACTGGGTGTTGACGCCGGGGCGTGTGTACTCGCCGGACTTTATCACGCTCTCAGGGACAGAGCTGCACGGGGATGGCTATCATCTGCTGGTGGCCGGGCTCCGCGAGCTACCACCCCGAGACCAGGAGCACGAGCCGCAGGCCGTGATCGATTACGTCAAGGCGCAGGGCGCCCTCGCGTATATCGCCCATCCCTACTGGACGGGACGACCCTCCATGGAGACGGCCGCGCTGCGGGATCTCGATGGCCTCGAGGTATTCAACAGCGTATGTGAGATCACCCAGGGCACAGGGCACGCTCGCATTCATTGGGATGATTGTCTCTCCGCAGAGCAGCGCCTGACGGGTCTGGCGGTGGATGATGTGCACTGGAGCTTTGGCGAGGCCGGGGGCGGTTATGTCATGGTGCGGGCCCTCGAACTGAGCGAGACAGCGCTGCTAGAGTCCCTGCGACAGGGGCATTTCTACAGCAGCATGGGGCCTACGATCCAGGATCTGCGCATTCGCGATGGCGACGACCTTGGGCCAGCGCTGGATGTGGTGTGCAGCCCCTGTGCCGAGATCCTGTTCTATACCTATGGGCCACACGGCAGGCGGTTCGCGGCCCAGCCCGGCGAGACTATCTCGCGGGCGAGCCTGCCCCTCCGACAGGAGCAGGTCTTTGTCCGGGTCGAGTGCCGCGACGTATCGGGGCGCTGCGCCTGGAGCAATCCCGTATTCTTGGGCGACATTCTGTCTGACTGACGAAAGCGGGCGAGTCAGCTTTGGTACGATCGCTTGCCTTTAGGAGACTCCTGTACATCGCATAGAACAGTTGTCGATGAGAGTGTGGAATAAGTCGGCGCTATGTGCGAGTGATCGCACCATGGGTGCGTTTTTGCGGATTATGTCGCTGTCC
>SKRJ01000375.1 GCA_007118555.1 Anaerolineae bacterium
GAGGGCATCCTGGAGGTCAGCCGCACAGACATGGTGCTGGTGGACAATGAGGGCCGCGAGACCCAGGTGCCGCTCGATTCCTCGAGCGGCGGCCACGAGATGTGGCAGGCCATTGCCCAGGCCATGGTGGCCGGTGTGGATGCGCCCTACACCGCCGAGCTCGCCTCCAAGGATGTGTGCATCCTGCATGCCGTCGATCAGGCGCTGCGCCAGGGCCAGAAGCAAGAGATCCTGCCCTCGCTGGAACCCTAGTCCTCCCAACCGCTTGTGCCCTCGCCGCACGTCTGGCGGCGAGGGTATCGCTTACGCCCGACGAGCCGAGTCTCGACACGCGTGGTCCCCGCGGGCAGAAAGCGCAATCTGGGACAACGTTGTCATGCTTGGCGCCTGTTTTTGACCTGTTGCTGACTGTGCTTACAATAGGCCCTGGAGCCGCATAGCCGTGGGCGTGCTGTCCCACAGATGCCTTGTGCTTGCGACGCCGCTGCACAGGGACGCCGAACCTGAGGCAGGTTCGATGCCAGGAGAGGAACAAGGAGGTTACAGGGATGAGATTGGCGATTCAAGCTGGATCGGTCGCGGATGGCACGCTGGAGGGGTGCATCTCCTACTGCCAGGCGCTGGATGTGGGCAACGTGGTGCTGACCGCTGCGGCGGTGCCTGGCTATCAGGACACGGGCCTGATCGACGCCAAGGCGCTGCAGGACCAGGTCGCCAGGGTCAACGACGCGGGCTTGGGGACCGGTACCATGCAGTTCTGGCCGCCCTTTTCGCTGGCGGATCAAGAAGCCACTGCCGCCACCATGAGCAAGCTCGGCAGGAACCTCGATGCCGTGGCCAAGGCCGGCCTGGACACCCTGGCCATGTTCGTCTCGCTGCTCAAGCCGGTGAACCCCGCCGAGGAAGAGGCCCAGTGGGAGACGTTCGCCTCCTTTTACAGCGACCTGACCTCGCAGGCCGAAGAGCGCGACATCAAGATCGCGACGCACTTTTCCGGGCATCGGGGCCGCAGCGTTCTGGCGGGCTCCGAGGGCTACCGCCGTCTGTTCGAGCTCGTGCCCAGCCCCAGCAACGGGCTGACCTTTTGCATCGGCAACGTGTGGAACTCGGACGGCGAGCGGCTCTATGATCTGATCGACGAGTTTGCCTCGCGCATCTTTTTCGTCCACATGCGCAGCACCAAGATCAGTTGGGGCGAGTCGCCCTATTGGTGGGACATTTCCGATGGCCCTGACATCCGCCGGGTGTTCCAGGCGCTGCAGGGGATCGGCTATGACGGCCTGGTCTCTTCCGAGCATATGCCGGACATTCCCAACCAGAACCGCCAGGACATTAGCGCCGCATGGGCCATGGGCTACATGAAGGCCGTCCTGCGCTATCTCTAGGCCGCATCGCTACGAGTCACGGGCCGCGCGGAGGCGATCGGGGCCAACCCCATGCTTTCCACGGCCCCCAAGCAAGCACGCAGAGAAAGGCAGACAGTATGTCCAGTACACCTACCAAGATCGGCATCATGGGCTGCGGCGTCATCAGCGGGATCTATATCGAGACCTCGCAAGAGATGGCCCCCATCGAGTGCGTCGCCGTCGCCGACGTCAACCCGGATGCGGCCAAGTTCCGGGCCGAGCAGTACGGTATCCCCAAGGCCTGCTCGCCTGAGGAGCTGCTGGCGGACCCCGAGGTCGAGATCGTCATCAGCCTGACGCCCAACATCCTGCATGGCAAGATCGGCATGCAGATTCTCGAGGCGGGCAAGCATTTCTATGGCGAAAAGCCGTTCACCGTGTACCGGGAAGAGGCCCTGGCGATCCTGGCCGAGGCCGACAAGCGCGGCCTGCGCACCGGTGGCGCCCCCGATACCTATTTTGGCAGCGCCTGGCAGACGGCCCGCAAGGCCATCGACGACGGCCTGATCGGCCGACCCATTGCGGCGACCGCCATTCTGCAGGGCCGCCGTGGCCCGATCACGCCCGAGATGCGCGCTCGCTTTGCGTCGTTCATGAACAACCCCACCCGTTCCACGGCGCCCGGCCATGTCAGCTTTTTCATGACCGATGGCGGCAAGTACGGTGTGAGTAACACCTTTGACATGGGCGGCTACTATGCCGCCAACCTGATCAACCTGATCGGCCCCGCCAAGAGCGTCGTCGGCATGACCAGCAAGGCCTTTGAGGAGGTTGCGCGTGGGGAGCAGACCATCAAGGTCGAGGCCCCGACCCATGTGACCGGCGTGATCGAGTTTGAGAGTGGCGTGCTCTGCCAGTGGCTGACCAGCTCGGATGTCTTTGGCACGGGCCTGCCCCATATCGAGATCTATGGCACCGAGGGTTCGCTGCGCTGCCCAGATCCCAACTGGTTCCCCGGGCCGGTATACCTGCGCAAGCCCGAGAGCGACGAGCTGATCGAGCTGGAAAAGACCCATGCGATTGATCAGGATACCCGCGGCATCGGCGTCGCCGACATGGCCATGGGCCTTCAGAACGGGCGACCCCATCGCGCTAACGGCGAGCTGGGCGCCCATATCGTCGACATCCTCAATGCCCTGCACGAGTCCTCGGACCAGGGCGCGCGAATTCAGCTCCAGACCACCTGCGCGCAGCCCAAGGCGCTGCCGGCGGATCTGCCCAACTATACGATCGACGAGTAGCAGGATCGCGTTCTTTTGGCACCACGATCTGGATGGCGACATCCGGACCGTGGTTGCCCAGTACCTTTTGGGGGCGACCGGCCCGACCGGTATGGGCTGCGTCGCCTCTTGCATAACAACCGGAGAGATGGCATATGGCCAATGACATGATCGGAATCGGGGGAGGTTGCATCGATCACCTCTCTATCGTGCGGCACACGCCCGACGGCTGGGAAGAGTGCGGGCCGCCGCTGGTGCAGGGTGGCGGTCTGGCCGCCACGGGCGCCACGGCGATCGCGCGGCTGGGCGGCAGCGTCGAGCTTTGGGGCGTCGTCGGCGACGACTATCATGGGCAGATGATCCGCACCGAGCTGGAGCGCGACGGCGTCGACATCAGCCAGATGCGGATCGTGCCGGGGATGCGCTCGCCCACCAGCTTTATCGAGGTCGATGCCGACACCGGCGAGCGCACGATCTATGGCTCGGGCTTTGGCCAGCGCCCCGACGGCCTGGAGACCTTTTTTGACCCCACCCGCGCCAGGTCGGCCAAGGCCATGCTGGTGACCAGCTTTGTGCCCGCGGTCGCCATCGAGGCCGCCAAGCACATCCACGAGGTGGGGGGCAAGGTAGTGGCCGATTTGTTCCGCGTCGATGGCCCCGTCGCCGAGATGGTGCACCACGTGGACGCCATCATCATGCCCGAGTTTTCCGTCGAGCCCCTGGTGGGTTCCTTTGACGTTCGGGCGGCGCTCCACAAGCTGGCGGACCTGGGCTCGTCAATGCCGGCCTTTACTGTGGGGCCCGAGGGCTGCTACTATCTGGCCGAGGGCGTGGTCTATCACTGCCCCGCGTTCCAGATCCGCGCCGTGGATACCACCGGCTGTGGCGACTCGTTCCACGGAGCCTTTACCTATTCCATGGCCCAGGGCTGGGATCAGCACGAGGCGATTCGCTTTTCTGCAGCGGTGGCCGCGCTCAAGGCCACCAAGCTCGGAGGCCGCTCCGGCCTGCCGACGCTGGACGCCGTACACGCGTTCCTGGCCGAGCGGCCCGACGAGGCCCGGGCCAAGCGTCTCGATAACGGGGTCTCTGCCTAGCACGAACACAAGCAGCAAGGCGAGCCAGCCCGGTGGCCTCGGCCCCTTGTCCGCATCGTTGCCTGGCGAGCCAGTCCGCCCACACGTGTGGCAAGCGATCTGGCCCGCCAGGCACTTGACATCGCCCATCCCGTCGCCATAATCTCTTTGACGCTAAAAAGGGCTGCGAGACGTCCATCATACCGGGGCGAGAGGGGAGAAGAGACCATGGATTTTGCACAGGCCGAGCAGAGCTATGAGCAGCTCGAAAGGCAGCTCCAGGCAGGGGAGATCAGCGAGGAGACCTATCGGGAGCGCCTGAACGAGCTGCGCGTCAGGGATGCCGAGGGGCGCATCTGGATGTTACAGGAAGGGACCGGAGCCTGGTTCGTGTGGAACCAGGGGGCCTGGGAGCC
>SKRJ01000121.1 GCA_007118555.1 Anaerolineae bacterium
CGATGCAGTTGCTCAAGTACATCTCGGGCGGGCTGCCGTCGTTGTTCATGGATGTGCGCCTCTACCTGCCCGAGCTCGACCTGTGGGACTGGTGCAACTCGGGCAACCATGCCTCTTGGTACGCCGCGCAGAGCATGGACCCGGCCGAGAATTTCGAGCGGATCACGTTCCACCCCGCCCTCGAGTTCTATTTCAAGGCGGGCGGCGCCTCGGTCGAGTTCAACGCCAAGCCCGGCCCAATGACCTTTGCGCGCCTGGGGCTGTGGGATGACAAGCCGTTCATGGCCATCATGAAAGGCGAGAGCGTCGGTCTGAGCGAGGCCGAGGCGCAGGCGATCAACCTGCAGACCGACCCCACCTGGCCCCATGTGCACGCCCGGGTGAACGCCTCGTTCGAGCAGTTCCTCTCGGTCTTTCCGTGCAACCACGTCATCGGCACCACCGACGATCGGGTGCGATCGTTGATCTACCTGTGCGAGATGACCGGCATCACACCGGTGGTGCTGGGCCCCGAAGGCGAGCACCGGCTGCCGCCCATCTGGGAGTGGATGCGCTAAACCGGCCACCTACGACAAACGAGCCGCCCTCTGATGGGGCGGCTCGTCGCTTTTTTGGCCAGGGTCAGGATGTGCGCCTACAGGGCATAGTACAGGCACACGATGTGGGCATCGGGGCTCTCCTCGGTCATGATCTCGCGATGGTAAAAGCGATGCTCCCACTCTTCGAGATCGGCGCCCTGCTCGCCAATCCACGCGCGAAAGCGTTCGACGATGACCTCGAAATCGTATCCTTCCTCAGGCAGCGGCTCGAACGTCTCGTGCAGCCGCGACTGATCCACCATCATCAGGGTGTGCACCTCGGTGATATCGGAGCGATCGGTGGCCAGATCGGCGAACGACTCGGGGATGAGCCAGCGCTGCAGCTCCTCATCGTCGGGCGTCGTGGTAAATGTCATGACAAAGAGGGCCGAAACACCCTGCAAGGGCTCGGCGGACTCGCGGCTCTCGATCCAGAGGTTTTGCAGGGCCGCTCCCGCGGTCAGCCGCACGGTCTCGTTCTCGTCGCCCAGGAGCGGGTAGAGAGCGGGCACGGCGTCCTGGTTGCCGATCTGCCCCAGAATCGCCGAGATCGCGATCTGCAGGCCGCTCTCGGCGTTCGGCAGTCTCTCTGCGAGGGTGGGCACGGCCAGATCCCCCAGGCGAGCGAGACCGCGCGCCACGGGCAACCGCACCGACTCCTCCTCGTCCGAGAGCGCATCGATGAGGGGCGCCACCGCCTCGGCGCTCTTGCTCGCGCCCAGGGCCTCGGCGGCTGCGGCGCGCACGGCGGGATCCTCGTCCTGCAGCGCCTCGGCCAGCGGCGGAATCGCCTCGTCGCCGAACATGGCCAGGGCGCTGGAGGCATTGGCGCGCACCGCCGGCGCATCGTGCAGGCGCTCGATCAGCAGCGGCACGGCCTCGGCAATGCCGAGCAACCCGAGGGAGCGCGCGACAGCGGCGCGCACCTGCTCGTTGGCGTCGGTCAAAAGCTCCTTGAGCGCCTCGCCGGCTTCGGTCTCCTGGGCCTCCTCGATGCGGCCCAGAGCAAAGGCGGCCGAGTGACGCACGTTGGCATCCTCATGCTCCAAGGCCTCCATGAGGGGCTCGACGGCGGGCTCACCCAGCTTGATCAGGGCATCGGTGGGACCGCGCCGTTCCTCCCAGGCGGCATCCTCCAGGCGCGACATGAGCGGCCCAATGGCTGGCTCACCCAGATCCACGGCCCGATCCCAGTAGCGCATGGCCACCCAAAAGGCGGCGGCAGACACGGGCTCGGTCTCCTTGTTGGGCTTCCACTTGTGAAGATCCAGCGAGGACGCGGCGGCGCGGGCCACCACAGGCTCGGGATCCGAGAGGGCCTCGATGAGCGCGGGGACGGCCAGATCACGACTGGCCTGCGCCAGCGCGATGGCTGCCTGACGCCGGGCGGCCCAGGCCTCGGCCCGAAGCTGCTCCAGGAGCGGCTCGATGGCGGCCTCGTCGGGGATGCGGGCCAGCGCCTTGAGGGCCAGATCGCGCAGCACCGCATTGCGCGTGGCGGCCACCTGACGCAGAGGGCCGGCAGCGCGAGGGCTGCCAACGCGGCCCAGGGCGTCGATGGCAGTACGCACCAGCAGAGTACTCTCCGAATCGAGGGCCTCGACCAGGGCATCGACCGATGGCTCACCGATGTTGGCCAGAGCGCTCATCACCGCCGGCTGCACATGCAGGTCGGAAGAGTTAAGGGCCTTGACCAGGGCCGCGATAGCTGCGGCATTGCCGATCTCGCCCAGAGCCTGAGCCGACTTGCTACGCTCGAGATTGCGCCGGTCCGCCACCTGCATACCGAGCTCTTCCACCGTCTCGGGCCCCATGCGGCGCAGCGTCTGGCGCACAAGATCCTGCTTTTCCTCCGAGGCGCCTTCCATCCTTCTGAGCAGGGGAAAGACAGCGCCCACCCCGATCTCAGCCAGGGCGCGACTGGCCGCATCGCGCAGTTCGGTATCCTCATCCATCAGAATGGTGATGAGCGTGGGGGTCGCATCGGCGCTACCGATCTCGCCCAGGGCCCGAATGGCAACCGCGGACAACGCATCGGGGCCCTGCTCCACCAGGCCCGTCAGGGCATCGACGGCGCGCGCATCACCAAGTTGCCCCAGAGCGCGGGCCGCCGCAATGCGTACCTGAAGATCGTCATCGTTGAGGCGAAAGATCAATGGGGCGAGGGCCTGCTCATCCTCCATGAGCCCGAGAGCCTCGGCGGCCTTGCGGCGCACCTCGGGATCACGCTCATAGTCCAGAGCACGCAGGAGCCCTCTGGTATCCTGTCGGTCAACCAATCGTTCCACATTGGGTGGTCCAAAGAGAGCCACGTCGCCTCCTTGTCAGCAGCGGGTCCATCGAATCGCAAATAGACGCGACACTATGTTACCGTTGGCGGTCGACATAGGCAAATCGGCCTACTCCAGTGCAAGACCGCCTGCGTCGGCGGTCCTCTTGCGCACTCGCCGACCGACAGAACCGCGGTTCAGAGGCGTCAAAACACGCATGGCGGCAAGCGAATCGTGTTGCGGTACGTTGTCAGACCGATTAGAATGGGCGCCAGGTGACCGCATCGCACCACACGAATCAAAGGAGGCGCGCGATGGCTCTACTACATGGCATCATCCCCCCCATGACCACCCCGTTCGACACGGACGGGGAGATCAATCTGGATCTGTTGCGCGCCGATGTCCGGTACCTGATCGAGGAGGGCGGCGTGCACGGCCTGGCGGTGGGCGGGAGCACCGGCGAGGGACACACCCTGAGCGCGGAGGAGCTGCGCAGCACGATCCAGGTCGCCGTGGAAGAGGCCCGGGGGCGCGTCCCGATCATCGCCGGCATCATCGTTGACAGCACGCAGCGGGCCATCGAGTACGGCCGGGCCGTGGCGGACCTGGAGGTAGCGGCCCTGCAGGTCACGCCGGTGCACTATCTGTTCAAGCCCGACGACGAGGCGATGATGGGCTTTTTCCGGGACCTGACCGAGACGTTGGGCCGGCCGGTGCTGGTATACAACGTCGTGCCCTGGTCGTACTGCTCGCCACAGCTCCTCACGCGCCTGATCACCGAGGTAGAGGGCGTGATCGGCGTCAAACAGAGTGCGTCGGACCTGCGGGCCCTGGCCGACCTGTTGCTGCTGCTGGGCGATGGCGGTCGCATCCTGTCTGCGGTGGACGCCCTGCTCTACCCCTCGTTCGCCCTCGGCGCCCATGGGGCCATCGCCGCCATTCTGACGGCCGTACCGCAGCTTTGCGTACAGTTGTGGGACGCGGTGCAGGCCGCCGATCACACCAAGGCGCTGAAGCTGCAGCGGCGGCTGCTGACGATCTGGCATGCGCTAGAGGCAGACAACCTGCCCGCCAACGTCAGGCACGCGATGGAGCTACAGGGGCGTCCCGGCGGCGCACCACGCCCCCCCATGCCGGCCAGCTCGCCAGCGCAGCAGACGGCGATACGAAAAGCGCTGGTGGAAACGGGCGTGATCGCGGACTGAGCGGCACTTGATCGGGGCACAGGTTCGCCGAGAACGTGAGGA
>SKRJ01000307.1 GCA_007118555.1 Anaerolineae bacterium
GCCCGCAGCGATTGGGACGGCTTTACCATGTATGGCCAGATAGACACCGAGACTCTGATCCACGCCACCCAGCAGGGCCTGCATGCGTTGCGTGCAGACCAACCCAATCTGGCGGTGCATCCGCGATGCGGGACGAACATGGCCGTCCATATGCTTTTGGCAGGCGCCGCCTACAGTGTCGTGTCCTCTGCCAGCAGGCGCGGACGCCGGGGCCTGCTCCCGATGCTGACGCTGTCTATGATAGGCGCAGTTGCCGCCCTTGGCCAGCCGCTCAGCCGCGCCGCCCAGGCGCACCTCTTTACCAGCGTCAAGGTGGAGGGGGCGCGCATCACCGGCGTACGGCGGCATGATCGCAAGGGCATGCCCATTCACCGCGTATACATCTCCCACGAGTAGCATGTTCTATATCTTTTACGGTGAAGAAGAGTTTACCCGCTCCGAGGCGGTAGCCAATCTGCGCGCCCGCATGGCGGAAGAGGACATGGGCGACCTGAATACCACTAGCCTCGACGGGCGCGAACTGGCCCTGGGGGATCTGATCAACGCCTGCAACACGCTGCCCTTTCTCACCCAACGGCGCATGGTGATCGTATACGATATGCTCCAGCGTTTCCAGCGCGCCGGGGGCGCCAAGGAGGCCGAGACGCTGGCGACCTACCTGCCCAAGATGCCCGATACCACGCGGCTCTTGTTCGTCGAGTCGGGGAGCTTGCACAAGAACAATCCTTTGCTCAAAAGGGTGCAGGATCTGCCGGGGGGGCATATTCGCGAGTACGAAAAGCTACCGCCTGGCAGCAACGAGCTCAGGCGTTGGGTGTCACAACGCGCGGGGACCCACGGCGTCGGCATCGAGGCGCAGGCCATCGAGCTGCTGATCGAGCTCGTGGGCAACGATCTGCGGGCGCTGGATCAGGAGCTGGCCAAGCTGGCGGGCTGGGCCGCATACGAGCGCTCGATCACGACCAGGGATGTGCGCATGTTGGCGAGCACCTGGCCGCAGACGGACATCTTTGGCATGGTGGATGCGTTGGGCCTCAAGGAGCGGCGCGCGGCGCTGCGGCATTTTCACACCCTGCTGGACGATGACGCCAACCCCCTCTACCTGCTGACCATGATTGCGCGGCAGATACGCCTGCTCCTGTCGGCCAAGGATCTGCGCGAAAACGAGGGGCTGGCCCCTGCCGGCATCGCCAAGGCGCTGGGAGCCCGTCCGTTTGTGGTGGAAAAGCTGCTCAGGCAGGGCGCGCGGTTCAGCCTGGAGGAGTTGACGCAACTGATGCAGCGCGTCCTCGAGGTGGATCGAGGCATCAAGACGGGCCAGGTAGAGCCGATTCTGGCGCTGGAGCTGCTCATCGTTGACATCTGCCGCCGCCCCACCGCCTCGCCCGCAGGATCCCCGCGACGCTCGTAGGTGCCTAGCGCTCCAGGAAGCGTTCCCGCACGCGTTGCGCCAACTGCATCTCCTTGTCGTCGCCCGAGGCCAGATCCAGATAGAGTTGCAGCGGATGGGCCACGGTGACGCCATCGCGATAGCGCTTGGCATCCCAAAACACGCTCTCGTCGTAGGGCTGAAAGACAAAGACCATCGTGCGCCCTGTGGATTCGGACAGGCGCAGGCGTTCGGCGAGGGCCTCGGGCTCCCCGGCCCAGTACAGGGCGACATGATTGTCGGGCTCCTCAAAGGGCAGCAGGCGCTGGACCCCCGACCATAAGGTCAGGGCGCACTGCTCGGTGCGCTGGAGGCGCAAGCTGCCCATCTCTACCTGCAACAGCCCGGCGTCCTTGTCCGAGCGCCAGGCCTGAAACGGGCTGCGGCGCAGATCGTAGCGATCCGACCAGGCGTCGAGCAACAGGCCGGGGCTGAGGACAGAGAGGCCCGTGCGGCCTTTGAGTACAGCGCCGATTTCGGTGAGGGCGGTGGTGACCATGCTGGCGAGCCCGAGGCTCACATCGGAAGCCTGGGCCAGATCCCGCATGGTCCAGATGCGGCCCTGCTCCAACAGGAGGCGGCGTACCACGCGTTCGGACTTGCCCTCGAAAGGCGTCTGAATGGTGCGTTTGGGTTCCGGCTCACTCCGCTCCCCGCGGATGTCGATCAGGATGGACTCGGTCTGCATGCTTGCGTTGCCAGACAGATCAAAGTAGCCGACATTCGCCTCGCGACAGAGGTCCTGTGCCTCGCGGCTGATTCGGGGCGCCACCAGGACCGGCGTAGCCTGTTCCTGGGATAGGTCCAGATCGGCCTGGGCAATCTGGGCCAAAAAGCGGCGCACTTCGGCCACATCGCCTGTGGGCAGGATCACGCATAGCATGTCGATCATGACCTCGGGCTTTCCCACAGCCACACGCAGGGCCAATTGAAAGGGATCACGGGAGCGCGCAGGGAAATGGCGGATGCCCCGGAACCTGAACTGGGGAAACAGCCGGCCAAAGCCCTTGAGAAAGCGAGTTTGGACTTCGGTCTGTCGCACAGGCACCCTCCCACCGTGGCCCTGTCGCAGGGCATGCTTGTCAAGCCAGTTTACGCTGACATGGGGCTATGGTACAATCAAACCATAGTCAGGCGAACCCGATTGTGGCCTACGAGCACACCACAGGAGTAGTACTCTGGAACCTAACGAAATGGCACGTACCATCATTGACATTATGACGGGCGTGATGGCCTCGGATATCCTGCTGTTGGACATCACTGAGGTGACCACCATCGCTGACTTTTTCATCATCGCCACGGGCGAGACCGAGCGTCAGCGTCGGGCGATCGTAGATCAGGTCACCGAACAGATGCGCGAGCAGCATTCCGCTCGTCCCCTGGCCGTCGAAGGGGAGGCCTCTGGTTGGCTCCTGCTTGATTATGGAGCCGTGGTGATCCATCTATTCTCGCCCGAACAGCGCAGCTTTTACCGGTTGGAGGAGCTGTGGGGCACCGCCAAGACGGTGGTGCGTATCGCCTAGCCCCTGTCCGGGCCTGTGGGCCGGGATTTCCTCCTCCTAGACCAGAATCCAGGGATCGGTGCAGCGAGTCCATTCGAGAATCTCGTCGGCCTCGAAAAAGTTGGCGATCTCGGCGGCCGCCGTGTCGGGGCCATCGGACCCATGGATCAGGTTGCGCTCCATTTGCATGCCATAGTCAGCCCGAATCGTACCCGGATCGGCCTCGATCGGGTTCGTGGCGCCCAAGGTATGCCGCACAGCCATGATGACGTTGGGGCCCTCCCATACCTGCAACACCACCGGCGCCGAAGTAATGTAATCGATCAGGCCGTCGTAGAATCGTTTGCCTTTGTGGATGCGATAGTGGATCTCGGCCAACTCACGGCTCATATGTATGAACTTCATGCCTACCAGTTTGAGCCCGCGGTTTTCGAGACGCGTTGTGATCTCCCCGATCAGCCCGCGCTGCACCCCGTCGGGCTTGACAATGACCAGTGTCCGCTCCATGAACAATCCCCTCCTGCTGTGTCGTTGGTCAGAGTGTCGAATTATAGTTCCCCACTATGACCTAGATCATACTACAGTCTGCAAAAGGGGTAAACATGTCGCCATCAGGCCAATCGTCATCCGATAGATCCTCTTCCTCGTCATAGGGGAGGTCCAGCGGAGGGGCATCTGTCTCTCGAAAGGGCAGCCGGGCGCTGCGTGGTGGCAAAGGCGATGCGGCCCCCAGAAGCGACTGTGCCACGGCATTTTCGGGATCCAATTCTTGGGCCGCCGCCAGCCAATCGCGGGCCGGTGCATCCTGCTCGCTGTGTAGCCAGTACGTCCCCGCAATCAGCAGAGCCAAGAGGCAGTGAGGATGTGTTTCGAGGATCTGTTGTGAGAGTTGCGCGGCCTCTTGTTCTTCACCAGACTGCCAGAGCGCCTGGGCAAGGGCCACCTGCAGATCGTATCGCGCCGGACTCTCGGTCAGCAGGGCGCTCAACTCGCGCGCCGCAAGCTGATACCACCCCTGACGCAGCCAGGCATGGCAGAGGGCGGGGCGTGTGAGCGGGGCAGACACATCGTCAACGGTCGCGGACTTGGCCCCCAACTCGGCGGCGCGCTCTCTCCAAGCCTCGGCAAGGGCCGTCTGGCCCTGTCGCTCGGCCACGGCTGCCAGCCCCAGGCTGGCAGCCCGATCCCCCGGACAGGCGCTCCACGCGCGTCGGAGCAGGTCGGCGGCGCGCTCCGTTTGATCGAGCGCCAGGAGTGCCTCGCCCAGAACGACATAAGCCTCCACACAGCGAGAAAAGGTCTCCAGGATGCGCAGGCACACCTGCACGGCCTGGTCGGCCCTGTCATTGTCTAGATGCTCGCGGGCATGAGCAAGTTGCGAACTGAGCTTGAGATCTGGCATGGGCTATCTGGATCGCTCGATGATGGTGTCGCTATTCTGCCTCATTCAAGGCCTGGGCGGCCCGTCGCAAACGTTGCACGGTATCCTGACGCCCGAGCACGGCCATGGTCTCGAACAGCGGCGGCGAAACCCGCTTGCCCGTAAGCGCCATGCGAAGTGCCCCGAAATAGTCGCGGATCTTGTACTCGGAGGCGCCCACCAGGCCGCGCAGCGTCTCTTCGATGGCCTCCTCGTCAAAAGAGGGTAGCGCCTGAAGCGCCTCGGCGCTGTCGGTGAGAGTCTGGCGCGTGCCGTCGACGCCCATGGCCTTTTGTACGAGCGTCTCGGCGTCGATGGTGTGGACGTCGACAAAGGCAAAGTCAATCAGATCGATAGCGTCGGAGAGGATACGCAGACGTTCCTTGATCAGGGGCGCAAACTGCAACACCCGCTGGTAATCGGCATCCAGATCGGCCCGACGTAGAACCTGGAGCAGCCTATTGGCCAGGTCGTTGTCGCCCAGACTCCGGATATAGACCGAGTTCATATGATCGAGCTTTTCATAGGAAAAGGCCGCGGGTGACTTGCTGACATGATCGAGGTCAAAGTAGCGGATCAGCTCGTCGCGGGTAAACAGCTCGGTCTCTGCATCATAGGCCCAGCCCACCAGCGCCAAAAAGTTGGTCATGGCCTCGGGGAGATAGCCCGCCTGGCGAAACTCGTGGATGAACGTGAGCCGCTCGGCCTCGCCCGGGCCCTTTTGCTTGCGTTTGCTCAGCTTGCCCTTGCCCGAGGGGTCCAGGATGGTGGGCAGATGCACCTGCGCCGGCATCGGCCAGCCCAGGGCGTTGTACAGGAGCACATGCTTGGGCACCGAGGGGAGCCACTCTTCGCCCCGCAGGATGTGGCTGATCTCCATCAGGTGGTCGTCGATGACGTTGGCCAGATGATAGGTGGGGTAGCCATCGGACTTGAGCAGGACCATGTCATCCAGCTCGGCGTTCTCGACCACGATGCGCCCGCGCAATACGTCCTCGAAAGACGTCTGCCCCTCTGTGGGCGCCATGAGTCGCACCACCGAGCGCAGGCCCTCGGCCTCGAACTGGGCGATCTGGGCGCTGGTAAGATGGCGGCAGCGCCGGTCGTATCCCGGTTTCTGCCGTTCGCGGCGTTGCTCCTCGCGCAGGGCGGCCAGGCGCTCGGGGGTGCAGTAACAGCGGTAGGCTTTGCCGGCCTGGATGAGCTGATCGGCGTACTGGCGATACAGCTCCGCGCGATCCGACTGATAGTAGGGGCCATAGCTGCCGCCCACCTCGGGCCCCTCATCCCAGAACCAACCCAGCCAGCGCAGGCTGTCGAACAGGTCGGGCAGCGCCTCGGGATGGTGGCGGGTGCGGTCGGTATCCTCGATGCGGAGTATGAACGAGCCGCCCGTGTGCTGAGCGAACAGCCAGTTGTACAGAGCAGTACGGGCGCTGCCCAGGTGAAAGTAGCCCGTGGGGCTGGGGGCAAAGCGCACACGTACGTTCGCATTCGTCATGGATCTCTCCCTCGTACGATTCTAGAGCAACGGGTTATCGGGCGGCCTGCGGCGCTGCGATACGCTCTGGGCGATGCCCAGCGCCAACATGGAGCTGATCAAGGAACTGCCCCCATAGCTTATCATAGGAAGTGGCAAACCGGTAACCGGCATGATATTGGCATTGATCGCCAGGTTGATGAACGTCTGGGCAAACAGGCTCACCGCTACGCCCCCGGCGATCAGGCGCCCATATCGATCGCGGGAGCTATCGGCGACGCGGATCAGCCGAAAGATCAGTACGGCAAACAGCAGGATGAGTAGCATGGCGCCAATAAAGCCAAACTCTTCACAGTAGACCGAAAAGATAAAGTCCGTGTGGCGCACGCGCAAGAAATGGAGCTGGCTCTGGGTGCCCTGGGCGAACCCCTTGCCCCACCATCCTCCGGAGCCGATGCTGATCAGCGCCTGGTTGACGTTGTATGTGGCGCCTGACGGATCCAGGCCGGGGTACAAAAAGTGATAGACCCGGCCACGCATATACTCCTCGAGTTGGAACCAGCCCAACGGAACGATGGCCGCTGCACCCATGGCCACGGTGGCCAGGTGCCTCCAGCGCACGCCGGCCAAAAAGACGGCGCCGAGCCACACGGTGCCCAGCATGAGGGCCATGCCGAAATCCACCTGCAAATAGATGAGGACGATGGTGGGGGCAATGAGCAATCCCGACACCAAAAAGGGTCCGGCACCCTCCAATTTGTGTCCCTCGACGCCAAGGACTCGCGCCATGACGATGATCATAAAGACGCGGCCCAACTCGGAGAGCTGGATGCCAAAGATGCCCAGATTGAGCCAGGCCCGCGTGCCAAAGGTGGGGTCGGCCATGGCCAGGGTTACCAGAAGCATGAGGATGACAAGCAGATAGAGCCAGCGATAGCTGGCAATCCAGATATGATAGTCCAGGCCTGCCGCCACAAGGTACACGACCAGGCCAATGCCGGAGAAAAGCAGTTGGCGCAGAGCAAAGTTGTCGAGGCCGGGGCGAGGGCCGCCGGGCAACGAGGCCTCAAAGGCGCTATAGACCATGGCTACACCAATGGCGGTAATGGCCACCATCGGAAAAAAGATGAGCCAATCAAAGCGACGAAGAGAAAACATGTTGTTCTATGGTTACGATCGAAAGAATCGGCGAGGGTCCAGCCGGGTCCACAGGCTCCGGCGCCCCTCAAGCAAGGGTATGTAGGGCACATTCTCTCCGAGGAGCCTCTTTGCGGTGTTGCTAAAGGCCTGCCCAATGAGCGACTGTGCGTCGTGAGCCACGGGAAGGCCCTTGCCGTTCGAGATGATCACATCCTCCGCCTCGGGCACGATGCCGAGCAACGGAATCGCCAGCGTCTCGAGCATCTGGGCGGGGCTGGCCATCAGCTTGCGGCGCACGAGGTCGGGCCTGACACGATTGATGATCAGGCTGTATTGCGTGCGCCCCTGCGACTCGAGGATCCCCAGCACCCGATCCACGTCCTGCACAGAGGCGGGATCGGGCGTGGCCACCAGGATGAACTCTTGGGCCGCGGCGATGGCATTGCGAAAGCCCAACTCGATCCCTGCCGGCGAATCGATCAGGACAAAGTCACAGTCGCCTTCTAACTGATCGCAGATGCGGACCATGTCGGTGGGGCTGATCGCCGACTTGTCGCGACTCTGCGCGGCGGGGAGCAGATACAGCTCCTCGATCTGCCGATCGCGGATCAGGGCCTGTTGGAGCCGGCAGCGGCCCTCCACCAGATCGACCACATCGTAGATGATGCGATTCTGCAGGCCCAGCAGGACATCGAGGTTCCGCAGCCCGATGTCGGTATCGATGACCACGACGCGATACCCGAGCTTGCCCAGGGCAACGCCCAGGTTGGCGGTGGTCGTTGTCTTGCCCACGCCCCCCTTGCCAGAGGTAACGGTGATCACCCGTGTTTGTGTCAACCTAGTTCCCCCAATGGATTCCGGACCAGCGCTCGACCACGATGGCGCCATCGCGCACGCGCCCCACCTCGGGATAGATGGCTCCGCGTTCACCAGCGGCTTCTTCGGGGCGCCCGATCAGGGTGCCCAGCCGCAACTGCAGAGGCGCCAGGTCCAGGGCGCACACCATCGCAGAAGCGTCCTCAGGATAGCCCGCATGCACCGTGCCTCTGAGCCTCCCCCATACGATCACGTCGCCCCCGGCAATGATCTCGGCGCCGACATTGACATCACCGATGACGACTATGTTACCCGAATGGCGCACCGTCTGCCCCGCCCGTATCCGTCGCTTGACAATGAGGCCACGCAGGTCGTCTTGGCCGATGGGCTCGGCGCGTGGCAGGACAGGGTTGGAGGCCAACGGCGCGGGCGCGCTGGCCCTGGGCCGTTGCGGCGCCAAAGGCCGCGGCTGCCGCTCAAGCTGGGGCTGCGGCTCAGGTTGCGCCTGCGGCTCGGGCTCGTCGGGCGTCTCGCTGCCGATGGTACGCAGGCCCAACTCGTCGGCCACGCTTTGCGTTGTGGGATCGGCCGTCACGACGGTGCGCAACGTCATGGTATGCTGTGCCAGCAGATCGCGAAAAGAGCAGAGGCGCTCGCTGTCGAGGGTACGCTTGCCCACATCCAGCGCCACCACGCCGCCGCGGAAAAAGGCCCCCTGCAACTTGAGATGGCGGGACAGGTCCTCATAGAGCTTTTGCGTGTCACCCCCGCCCAGAGTGATCGTCAGCCCCTCTCGTGTGCCCTTGATCGAGATCGCGCTATCCATCCGCTCACCACCTTTATGGTTCCAGCTCAGTTTCCGGCTCTGCTTGGGGAATTTGGAAATAGGCCCGCATGATATCTTCGGCGACGGGCAGAGCATACTGCGAGCCTTCGCCGCCATCGTCCAAAAAGACGACCAACACGATCTCGGGGTCGTCATAGGGTGCAAAAGCTGTAAACCAGGCATGGGTTGGCAGATAGCCATGTTGATCCATGATCAACTGACCATGCTCATCGAGCTTGGTGTACTCGGCGGTGCCGGTCTTGGCGGATACAGGGACATCGTCAAAGGTCCAACGCCAGGCTGTGCCATTCGTCACGGTCTGGCGCATACCACGACGCACCACCTCGATATTCTCACGGCTAATGGCCATCTCACGGATGGGATCGGGCGTCAGGGTGCTCACGACATTGCCCTCGATATCGACGACCTGTGAAACGAGCTGTGGCCGGTACAGGGTGCCGCCATTGGCGATCACGGCCGTCGCATTCAGGAGCTGCAGCGGTGTAGAGAGGACAAAGCTCTGGCCGATGGAGGCGTTGTAGGTATCTCCTGTGTACCAGCTCTCGCCAAAGGTCTGCCTCTTCCAACGATCGCTGGGCACCAGCCCGACGGCCTCGCCGCTGAGTTCGATGCCCGTAGACTCGCCAAAGCCCATCATCTGCGCATACTCGCCCAGGCGAGAGATGCCCAGACCGGGGAAATCCATAAAGCCACCGCCGACCTGATAGAAAAAGATGTTGCATGATTGGGCGATGGCTGTGGCAACATTGATGTGGCCATGTCCCGCCCTTCGCCAACAGCGGAACGGTTGAGCCTGGCTCATATCGTTGGGGAAAAAGCGATTGGGCAGAAGCAGCGTGCCGCGGCACTCGAGCGTGGTTCCGGGATGCACCACGCCCTCTTGCAGAGCCGCTACCGCCGGCACGATCTTGAAGGTAGAGCCGGGAGGATACTGGCCCGAGATGGCGTGATTGACCAGCGGGCGCCGTGGGTCCTCGTTGAGGGCCACAAAATCCTCGACCGAGATGCCCCCCGAAAAGAGATTGTTGTCAAAGGTGGGCAGCGAGACCATCGAGAGGATCTCTCCGGTGCGCGGGTCCATGGCGATAGCTACGCCAATCTCGGACCGGGCGATGGCCATGCCCCGGCGCAGGGCATCCTCTACCTGGGCCTGGAACTCGGTGTCAATGGTCAGATACACGCTATGCCCCGGCGCGGGGTCAGAAGAAGCAATCACCGCCATCTCGCGCCCAAAGACGTTGACCTCGATGTGCTTTTGGCCTTTGGTGCCGGCGAGGATCGCTTCCTGTGTACGCTCGATGCCCGAGACGCCCACCGAGTCATCGGGCTGATAGCCCCGCTCCAGATAGTCGTCCAGGCGTTCGGCGCTGATGCGGCCCATATAGCCAATGATGTGCGCCATGAGGGGCGCATCGTAATAGTGCCTCTGCGGCTCGGCCATCACGACCACCCCGGGCAGCTCCAGGTGGTCCTCCTCAATGATGAACGCCACCTGACGATCCACCTGCGTCGCGATGCGCACCCGCAGGTAGGGGCCGATGGTGCGCTCTTGCAGGATCTGGGTGATGCCGCGCGGGCTCTCCTCCGAGTCCACGGGCATCTCCAGCAGATTGGCCAGCCGCTCGAGCACAACGGCGTACTCGTCGGGGTCACGGGGCAGATCGCCGGGGATGATATAGACCGCAAAACCGGGCACATTACGCACCAGGAGATGGCCCATGCGGTCGTATATCACGCCGCGGGGCGCCTCAATGGGTAAGAGTCGATAGCGATTGCGGTCGGCCGCATCCAGATACTGCTCCGACGAGACGACCTGCAGGTCCCACAGGCGAACTCCGACGACCACAAAGCCAATGATGACCACGATGCGCAAGAGCACGGCGCGGAAACGAACGTACAGGTCGCCCATATCAATCCAGCTCCACGGCTCTGGGCTCGAGACGGTGTCCCAGCCAGAGCAGCAGGCCATATACCGGCATCATCAAGAGCAGATGCAGTAGGATTTCGGGAAGAATGATATGCACCAAAGCGACTCCCAGAGGCAGCCAGTGCCCCATAAAGCCGAGCAGAACGACCGAGATGAGGCCATAGACCAGAGTGGCGCCGGCGATCACCAGATACTTGAGAAACCAGGCCCCCTGAAAGGCGTTGATCTCGCCAAGCGCGGCCACGCCCAGGGCCGCCGAGAGGGCCAGAAGAATCGATCCAAAGGTGGCCCCCGAGTTGACCTCCAGCACAAGGCCCCCGATCATGCCCAGTATAATCCCCTGTTTGACGTCGCGCAACAACACCCAGGCAACGGTAAAAACGAGCAGGAGATTGGGCCTGACGCCCAGCAGCCAGGCATCATTGACGAGCGCGGTCTGCGAGAGGGCCACCAAAAAGGCAAGGGGAATGCCGAGATAGACCCCGATAGCAACGGTCTTGCTGGTACTGACATCGCCATCCGAGTACATGGCTACTCCTCTGGCACATCAAAGGGCTCGAAATTGAGCAGCACCATGACAGACTCGAGGCCGTGCAGATCCACCGCGGGGGCGATGGTGGCGCTCTGGAACATTTCGACATCATCGCGGTGCACTTCGACGACCTGGCCGATCACGAGGCGTCTGGGAAAGTATCCGCCCAGGCCCGAGGTCAGCACCACGTCGCCCACTACCACGGTTTCGGCTTGGGGGATATAGCGCATGACGAGACCCTGCCCCGGATGCCCCTGCACGAGCCCGGTAGTGCGCGAGCGCTGGATATAGGCGCTGACCGAAGAGGAGGGGTCGATGAGGAGCATCACGTGCGCGGCGTTCTTGCTCACTCGGCTGATGCGCCCGACGAGCCCGGCCTCGGAGAGCACGGGCATCCCTCGACGCAGGCCATCCTCTGCGCCGCGATCGATGGTGAAATACTGCCAGTAGTTGCCAGGATCGTGACCGATGATCTCGGCGGCAAGGAGCTGATAGTTGGGTACGCCGCTCTTGAAATCCAACTGGCGGCGCAGATCCTCGTTTTCGATCTGAGCCTCGTTCAGCAGGATGATCTGGGTGCGCAGCTCCGAGACCTCGGCGTGCAAGGCCTCGTTTTCGCGGCGCAGCTCTGACATGCGTCCTACCCCGGCAAAGAGCCCCGACACGGGCTCCCAGGCGCGCTTGGTCACGAGCTGTAGCGGCGAGATGACCTGCGACAGGCCATCCCGTAGCGGATTGTGCGCGCCAAGGCTGTCAAAGACCAGCCAGGCTAGTATCAGCAGCAGCACCAAAATAATGACAATGGACCATTGCCTGGGTGCTTTCACCGGTCTCTCATTTGCCAAGCATTGCTACGCGTGCGAGCGGCGGGCCTGGGTGATTCTGTCACGCTGCGTGGTTGCCAGTACCTTGTGGTATCGATCCAGATCCTCGACAATCACGCCAGCGCCCTGCACTACGCAGACGCAGGGATCCTCGGCTCGATAGACGCGCATGTGGGTCTCATCCGACAAGCGTTCGGGCAATCCCTGTAGCTGCGAACTCCCTCCCGCGAGCACGATCCCCTGCTCCATCAGGTCGGCGACCAACTCGGGCGGTGTCTCGTCCAGCGTGGCGCGGACCGCGTCCACGATGATGCTTACGGGGCCCGAGAGCGCCTCACGAATCTCGACGCTGCTCACCTCGGTCTCTTCGGGCAGGCCGGTGATCAGGTTGCGCCCCCGGATGGTGATGGTCTGCTCCTCCGGCAGGGGATAGGCCGACCCGATGGCGATCTTGGTGCGTTCGGCCATGCGCTCGCCGATCAGGATGTTGTACTTTTGACGGGCGTACTGGATGATCTCCTCATCCATCTCGTCGCCGGCCACCCGAATGGAGCGGCTGACGACAATGCCGCCGAGGGAGATGACGGCCACCTCTGTGGTGCCACCGCCGATATCGACCACCATGCTGCCCACCGAATCCGCCACGGGAAGCCCGGCTCCGACGGCGGCCGCCATGGGCTCCTCGACGAGAAAAGCCTCACGTGCCCCGGCGCTGATGGCCGCATCGTGCACGGCCCGCTTTTCCACCTCGGTGCAACCGCTGGGGATGCCGATCACCACCCGCGGGCTGGGGTTAAAGAGACGAGATCGCTCGTGGACTTTGTGGATGAAATAGTGCAGCATGCGCTCGGTGATATCGAAATCGGAAATGACGCCATCGCGCAGGGGGCGTATGGCGATGATATTGCCAGGGGTGCGTCCGACCATCTCTTTGGCCTCGGCGCCGATTGCCAGGGGTCTCTTGGAGGCTGCATCAATGGCAACGACAGAGGGCTCATTGATCACGATGCCCTGACCATGCACCATCACGAGGGTAGTGGCCGTACCCAGATCAATGCCGATGTCACGGGAAAAGAGGCCCAACAGGGCGCTAAACGGTTTGAACAATGTCATACCTTCCTTATCGGTAGGTCGTTACCGCGCGATTATACCACAGAACCCAATGCGGCAAAACGTCTCGGCGAGGATACTCGGTATGTCTGTGCAAGCACCATATGCGTCCGCATTTGGTGCTTGCATCTGGCGGTCGCATTTAGCGGCCGCATTTGACGCTTGCGTTTGCTCGACATGTGACAAGGGGATTCGTATAATGTCCGCGCCAGGCAGGTTCACGCCATCACCAGAAGCCGATGCGGGTCACAGTCTACCGCAAGGACACAGGAACGGCGAACGCGCGTTGCATGCATTACTGAGGAGTAGGAGGAAGCTGGATGTTGGTCAAAGAGCTCATGTCGTTGGATCCTATTGTGATTGCGCCTGACGCATCGCTACACGATGCTCTCCAGCTTATGCGCGAGCATCAGGTCAGGCGTCTCCCCGTTCTGAGCCGCGATGGGAAACTGGTCGGCATCGTGCTGGAAAAGGACCTCCTGTACGCGTCGCCCTCACCGGCAACCAGCTTGAGCGTGTACGAGTTGAACTATCTCATGTCCAAGATCACGATCGAGAGCCTGATGTCACGCGATGTGATCACCGTCACAGAGGATTGTCCCCTGGAGGAGGCGGCCCGCATCATGGCCGACAACCAGATCGGCGGGTTGCCCGTGATGCGTGAGGGGCGGCTGGTGGGCATGATCACCGAGAGCGATCTGTTCAAGGTGTTCCTGGATCTGCTGGGAGCGCGGGACCCGGGTCTGCGCGTAACGATCCTGGTGGAGGAGGGGCGTGGGGTGTTGGCTCGGGTCACGCAGGCGATCTCCAATCATGACGCCGATATCGTGAGCCTGAGCACTTTCGAGGGCGATAGCCCCAGTCGCCGCGAACTCACCTTTAAAGTGCAGGGTCTCCATCGAGAGCAGATCGCGGCCATCGTCGAGGAACTGGACGCCGAACTGGTCGATCTCCGAGAGACGAGCTGAGCCGACGGCAAGAGCCGGCGCCGGAAGCCAGCCTGTGGCTCAGGCCTGATTGGCCTGGCAATGGCCCGCTGCGAGGCAGCGTGAGAGCAGGTCCGCCAGCGCCCGCGCCGCCTCGGCGCGATGGCTGATCTGGTTCTTGAGCTCGGGCGGCAGCTCGGCCATGGTGCGGCGATACTCGGGCAGATAGAACACCGGATCATA
>SKRJ01000391.1 GCA_007118555.1 Anaerolineae bacterium
AAAGGGTACGCCCTATGGCGGCTATGACCGCATCCAGGAGGAGGTGGACCGCGCCCTGGAGATCGGTGCGCACCACGACGACCCCATGGCAATGCGCGACACGTTCTACGAGCTGTACGCCGGTGGCGACTATGTGGTCTATGGCCAGTCGCAGGCCAACGAGATCGTGGCCAAGGGCCTGGCGATCTTTGCCGCCTCCCGGGGCGACGTGCGCACCGCGATGCTGGCCGCCGTCAACTATGGCCGCGACACCGACTGCCTGGCGGCGGTGGCCGGCGGGCTGGCCGGGGCGCTCTCGGGCGCCGGTGAGCTGGACGCCGCCTGGATCGAGCAGGTAAACGCCGCCACCCGGGCCGATCCGTACACCAACAGCACGCTGGACATTGACGAGACGACCGAGGGCCTGCATCAGGCCGTGCTGGAGCGGATGCGCCGCCAGCGGGCCGCCCTCGCGACCATGGAGGCGGCCCCCGAGGGCTATTTCGACTGAACAAGTGAGCTGCGTGGGGTCGCGGCCCAGAGGGGGCAGGCACAGGGGCCTGCCCCTACAGGACTCGATTCGTGCAAGCACAGGGGCCACGTGCCGCATCGTCAACAGAGGAGGATCATCATGACCCGCATCGTCCTGATCGGAGCCGGTAGCTCCCAGTTCGGCCTGGGCACCCTGGCCGACGTCTTTCGCAGCGAGGCGCTGCGTGACAGCACGGTCGTCCTGCATGACATCAACCCCACCAGCCTGGCCCGCGTGCAAGAGATCGGGCAGGCGCACCTGGATACCCACAAGCTGCCCTTTGGCCTGGAGGCCACCACCGACCGCCGCGAGGCGTTGCAGGGCGCCGATTTCTGCATCATCTCGATCGAGGTGGGCGACCGGTTCAAGCTGTGGGACCAGGACTGGAAGGTCCCCCTCCAGTACGGTTTCCGCCAGGTGTACGGCGAGAATGGCGGGCCCGGCGGGCTCTTTCATGCCCTGCGCATCACACCGCCGATCCTGGCCATCTGCCGCGACGTGATGGAGCTCTGCCCCGAGGCCTGGGTGCTCAACTTTTCCAACCCCATGTCGCGCATCTGCACCACCGTCTCCCAAGCGCTGCCCGATCTGCGCCTCGTCGGCCTGTGCCACGAGATCAAGTCGCTGGAGAGGCATCTGCCGGGGATGCTGGAGTGTGCATGGGAGGATCTGGAGCTGGTGGCCGGGGGCCTGAACCACTTTGCGATCTTGCTAGAGGCCCGCTACAAGGCGACCGGCGAGGATGCGTACCCCGACATTCGCGCCAGGGCGCCCGAGTTCATGGACAAGCGAGAGCGCGGCCTGTTCATGGAGCTGCTTCAGCGTTTCGGCTATTTGCCCATCACCACCGACAGCCACATGGGCGAGTACGTCCAGTGGGCCCATGATGTGGTGGATCACGAGGGCATTCTGGCCTTTTACGCTTGGTATCAGGACTATTGCATGGCCCGCGCGCCCCAGGCCGTGTACGATCTGGCGAGCTATCAGGAGGGCGAGCAGGTCATCCCCATTATCGAGGCCATCGTCGCCGACAGCCCCTTGCACGAGCTGGCGGTCAATGTGCCCAACGACAACCTGATCGACGGCCTGCCGGGCGACATTGTCGTCGAGGTGCCGGGCATCGTCGATGGCCGGGGCGTGCGCGGCGTGCGTCTGGAGAACTACCCCAAGGGGTTCCTGGGCCTCTTGCAGAACCAGGTAGCCGTGCACGAGCTGACGGCCGAGGCGATCCTGACCGGCTCCAAGCAGGCGGTGTTGCAGGCGTTGCTGGTGGATCCCATCGTGGATCGGGTGCGACCCGCCGAGCAGATGCTGGACACCATGCTGCGTTTGCAGGCCGACCACCTGGGGTATATCGAGTAGTCTTTGGAGAGGCGGCCATACTATGACCCAACGCACGCTGGTGGTGATCGGTGGCGACGCGGCGGGGATGGGCGCAGCGGCCCAAGCGCGTCGCAACGACCCCGATCTGGAGATCATCGCCTTTGAGCGGGGCGAACACACCTCGTATATCGCCTGCGGAATGCCCTATATGATCGCCGGGCTGGTGGCGAGCCCTGACGACCTCGTCGTGGTGCCCCCCCACGTCTTTCGCGAGCGATACGACATCCAGGTACACACGCGCCACGAGGTGGTCGAGATCGCGCCTGTAGAGCAGCGCGTGCGGGTCGAGCGGCTCGATGATGGCCACACCTTTTGGCAAAGCTGTGACGAGCTGCTCATCGCCACCGGCGCAGTGCCGATCGTCCCCGACCTGGAGGGCGTCGACGCTGAGGGGAACTTTTGCCTCAAGAGCCTGGCCAGCGGCGTCGCCGTGGCCACCTACATCGAATCGACCCAGCCTCGGCGGGCCGTCATCGTCGGAGGCGGCTATATCGGCCTGGAGATGGCCGAGGCGCTGCGCCTGCGCGGCATCGAGACCACGCTCATCGACCTGGCCCGCCAGGTGATGCTCACGCTGGACGAGGAGATGGCGACGCTGGTGGCCGACGCCCTGGCCGCGATGGACGTGCAGCTCTACCTGAACGAGGGCCTCGTCGGGTTCGAGACACAGGGGGGCCGGGTGCAGGCCGTGGTCACCGATCAGCGCACCCTGCCGGCCGACCTGGTGATCCTGGGCATCGGCATCCGCCCCAACAGCGACCTGGCGCGTGACGCCGGCATTGCCCTGGGCGTCCGCGACGCCATCCGCGTCAACCCCCAGATGCAGACCGAGACGCCCCACGTATGGGCCGCCGGTGATTGCACCGAGAGCATCCACAGAGTCAGCGGGGAGCCGGTCTTTGTGGCCCTGGGCACCGTGGCCAACAAGACGGGCCGCATCGCCGGGCTGAACCTGACAGGCGTGCCCACGGCGTTTCCCGGCGTGCTGGGCACGGCCATCACCAAGGTGGGCGAGACCGAGATCGCGCGTACAGGCCTCAACACACAAGAGTGCGAGGAACTGGGGCAGGCGTATGTCGTGACCCAGATCACTGCCACGACCCCGGCGGGCTTTTACCCGGGCGCCAGCGAGATCCACGTCCGGCTGTTGGCCGAGCCGGGCACGGGGCGGCTCCTGGGCGGCCAGATCGTGGGCGGGCCCGGCTCGGGCAAGCGCATCGACACGATAGCGGCCTCGCTCACCGCCGGCCTGACCGCGCAGGATCTGGTGGACATGGACCTCTCCTATGCGCCGCCCTTTTCGCCCGTATGGGATCCGGTGCAGACGGCGGCGCGGGTGCTGTTGCGCGAGATATAGCAAGCTCGCCTTCTCTGCTCTCCTGCCAGCATGCGCCTGGCGTCGCACAAGACAGCGCCAGGCGCATGGTCGACACGTTTTCGTACACATCCCTCACATACCATGACTTGGTGCTATAATGGCACAGGAAAGGAACACGCCAATGCCAGATACAAGCCCGCTCTTTGAGCCTCTCGTCGTTCGCAACAGGACGTTGCCCAATCGTATCGTGATGCCCCCCATTGTCGTCAACCGCGGGATCAACACCCGGGCAGCCCGCGACTGGTATGGCGAGCGCGCCCGAGGCGGAGCCGGGCTGGTCATTGTCGAGGCGACCAATGTCACCGGCTTTGTGGGCCGCTATAGCGCGGAGGATCTGGCGCCCCTGGCTGGGGCGATTCAAGAGGGAGGCGCGTTGGCTGCCGTACAGCTCTTTCCCGGCGCTCGGGGCCAGACGACCTCCCCCGCCGATTTGGAGCGGAGCGCGATCGACGATCTGATCCGGGACTATGCCAACACGGCATCGATATGCGCCGAGGCAGGGTTCGACGGCGTCGAGATCCATGGCGCCCACGGCTTTTTGCTGAACCAGTTCCTATCGCGGGAGCGAAACCGCCGAGAGGACGCCTATGGCGGTACGCTGGCCGGACGCATGTTGCTGGCCGTGCAAATTGTGCGCGCCGTGCGTGACGCACTCCCCGACGAGACGCTGTTGCTCTACCGGCACACCCCCCTGGGCGCCGGCTACAGGCTGGAGGAGAGCGTCGAGCTGGGCAGCGAGCTGGTGGATGCCGGGGTGGATATCCTGGATCTATCCCCCTCTTCGATTGACGAGCCG
>SKRJ01000425.1 GCA_007118555.1 Anaerolineae bacterium
AGGGGATGTCGACCGAGTGGTTCTCCAGGGCGATGAAATTCTCGGTGGCGGCGGCAGCGTGCACGGCCGCCATGCAGGCGATGGGCGATTCGGCCATATGGATCGCCATGGCGACGCCGTGGTCCTGGGCCAGGTCGCCGATCTTTTTCAACTCATAGATGCCGCCGCAGCTCAGCAGGTCAGGGTGGATCACCGACAGGCCCCCGGAAGAGACCAGCGGCACGAAATCCTCCTTGAGGTAGATGTCCTCGCCGGTGCAGATGGGCGTCGTGCAGCTGTTGGCCAGCCGCACATACTGGTCGGTCATCTGCCAGGGCAGCATGTCCTCGTACCAGGCCAGGTTGTACTTGTCCAGGCGCCGGGCGATCTTGATACAGTCCTCGAGGCCGATATGACCAAAGTGGTCGGTGGCCAGGGGCACGTCATAGCCGATGACCGCGCGCACATCGGCCACGTACTGCTCCATGAGGTCCAGGCCATGCTCGGTGACGCGAATGCCGGTAAAGGGATGGGCCGTGTTGTTCAGGGCGTACCACTGGCGGGCCAGCTCGCGGCGCTCCTCCTCGCAGTATTCGGGGCCGGGGCGGCGGACGGCCTGGCGGGTCTCGTCCAGGTAACCCAGCGGTGCGGTGAGCGTCCCCGGCTCGTCCTGGATGAGGCCGATGCCCACATCCATCTTGAGAAAGGTAAAGCCCATGTCGAGGCGCTTTTTCAGGGCTTGGCCCATGGCCGTGCCATCGTCCTTGCCGCGCACGTCCGTGTCACAGTAGACGCGCACCCGGTCGCGGAACTTGCCGCCCAGCATCTGGTACACCGGCACGCCATAGGCCTTGCCGGCCAGGTCCCACAGGGCGACTTCGATGCCGCTTACGCCGCCGCCTTGACGGCCGTGCCCCCCAAACTGCTTGATGCGGCGAAAGACCTGATCCACATTGCAGGGGTTCTCGCCCAACAGGCGGCACTTGAGCATCAGGGCATAGTTCTTGCTGGCGCCGTCGCGCACCTCGCCATAGCCCACGAGCCCCTGGTTGGTATACACCTTGATCAGGGGGCAGCGCATGGGGGCGCCGACGATGGTGGCGATGCGGATGTCGGTGATGCGCAGGTCGGACGGACGCGAATAGGTGTTGACGCGGTCGAGGGCATCGGCAGGGCTATTCTGCGACATGAAGCTATGGCTCTCCTTGCGGGCTTGTATCAACGCAATGTATCCAATGCACGGGAGGATATCGAGATACGGAGAGGGTGTCAATCCGGCCGAGCCGTCGCGGGGCCTTGTGGGGGAACGCCGAGGATGATCATGAGCTTGTCGTGTGCAAGGCTTTGACAGGACGCTAGCATTGCCTTATATTGGCGCCAGTATCCGGCCAAGTACGGGTTTTCGCTCTCCAAAAGACTGTAGCCAGACACGACACGCGGGCCACGTTGATTCAATGGGCAACAGACGATGGCTGTTGCAGTTCCTCTTGGGCGGATGTCTATCGGCATTTGCCGAGATAATGCCTGACGACCATAGAGTGCTTTTTGAGCGGCTTGAGAGCCGGAGCCTGTCCAAGCAGTGGCTTGGGGGAGGTGAGTGGATCACGCCAAACGAAGGTTTATGCGGGAGCGGGTAACGGAGGCCAGTTTCTGTGCGAAATCGGTCCTGGCGCTGCGATGCTGGGCCGCTCACAGAATAATCCGAGCGATAGTTCCCGGTGACCTGAGAACCCACTGTTGCTGCAGACCGCAAGCATGTGTGTTGTTACTGTTGCTGTACGGCCCATCTGTACAGCAGCCCACTCTTGAGGAAGGTTGAGAGAATGACAAGAGAGAGCATGAACCTGGGAGAGGGAGAGAACGAGGTCGCACGGGCCAAGTTGAACCCCGCCGCGATTATCCTGCCTCTGCTCGTATTGGTGATCGGTATTGTGATGTGGACTGCATTTCCGGATGCGGAAGATTGGTTTATGTTTTTGGCGGTTGTGCTCATGGTGGGAGGCGCGTTGGCTTCCATCAACGCCATTGCGACGCGGTTGGCCACGAGCCTGGTTCTGACCGATCAGCGACTGATCGCACAGACCGGGTCCTTCCGCCGTCAGCAAGTAACGGTGCCCATTCAGCACGTGGATCGGGTTCAGGTAAAGCAGAATGCCGTCACCAAGCTTCTTGGCTATGGGACGTTGACCATTACCGCCCGCGGCGAGGGCAACCTGCGCGTGCCGTTCCGCCAGATTTCCAGGCCCAACGACCTGGCCAAGCACATTCGTACGCAGATGACCGCGCGTTCCCGGCAGATGCGCGCTACTGTGGATCAGTCCTAGCGCCCGATTCTGCATTCATGTCGACGCCAGGATGAGGGGGCGGGGCACGGTCCCGCCCCCTCATCCTGGCGTTGTTTCTGCCATCGGTAGCACGGCCTCTAGCTGCTTGGGCCAGCGGCCCTGGTAGGTCAGGTAGAGCCGCCTGCGGGCGCGGGTCATGGCCATGTAGACAAGCCTCTCCCCAAATCAGCCGACAGGCTCCTTCTCCACCCAACTCGCCAACCCCGCGATATCAGGCCGCGTGGGCGTGATCTCCAGGGCCCCGGGCGTCGTCAGCGCATAGGCCCGCCGCGCCCAGGTAGCGTCGAAATGGGGCGAGACGTGGCCCAGCCAGAGGCGGCGCGGCGCCAGGCAGGCGCTGGCCGTGGCCAGGCCGCCGTAAGCGGCGAACGCCGGCACGAACAGAGCGTCGTCCTCCCCGGTGCCGCCCAGATCGGCGTATACCCGCTCGGGCAGCTCGCTCAGCGCGCCCGCCAGAAGCGCCCAGGCGCCCGCGCCGGCCAGGCCCAGCAGAGCGATGGGGCGATCCGGGTGCTCTTGCGCCAGAAAAGCCAGCCCGGTGAGCAGATCCTGCACCCGCCAGCCCAGCAGGGGCGGGTTGAACGTCGCCTGGAACCAGTCGGTCATTTGGGATGGCAGGGCATCCTGGGGTGCCGGGCCTGTATAGAGCGGCTCTATCACGAGCACGGCGCAACGCGTCTCCAGCAGCCGCTTGATGAGCGATCCTGGCCCTCCGGCAAGATCCTGCAGGCCCGCCTCGCCGGCGCCATGGACCAGAAGGGCCACCTGCTCCGCCTCACCGTCAGGTGCATACATCGTGGCCGCCACCCGATCACCGGTGCCTGCACGCCCCAGGGCCAGACGCTGCTCGCTCCAGGCGACCTTTTGGATGCTCTGGCCTGCCTCCACCAGGATGTCACCCGGCGCTGGTGTCTGCACGCCCAGGACGTGCTGGAGCGGTGCGCGGATCGTTGATTGAGTTTGTGTGATCTCTTGCCCGGTCTCTGGCACGAGCGTTGCCAGGCGCTCGCGAGTACGCTCCTTGAAGGCGGCTTGCACGGCGGCCGTTTCCTCAGGATCGGGGCGCTGCGCTACCGGATAGATCCGCAGGCGCTCGTCCGGCTCGATGGGGAACGGGCGCTCCACATCCTCGCCCAGCGCGGCGTCGCCCAGGAACCAGTGCGCAAACCAGCGATAGACATGGGCGCGGCTGGCGGCATTATAGTTGTGTACGGCGTCCTCCCGAGCCCAGGCGAGCCGCTCCTCGGCGCCATACAGGGCATAGATGCGGCGCACATCGGGGTATTCGACGGTGGGCGTGTTGACGGTCCAATCGCCGGTGGCCGAGACCATCAGCATGGGGCGGGGGGCTGCCATGGCCGCGATCTCAACATTATAGGTGTCGGCTCGCAGGCCGGGGGCGTTCTCGCAGACACAGCCACCCTGAAAGTGGGCCGAGATCATGTTTACCGGCGCCAGCACCTTGAGGCGAGGTTCCACCGCCGCCGCCATAAAGGTTTGCGTGCCGCCGCCCGAGGCGCCGGTGCACCCGATGCGCTCGGGGTCCACCCCCTCCAGCGCGGCCAGGAAATCAACGGCCCGCAGGCTGTTCCACAGTTGCAGGGCCATGGGCGAGAACCCCCACGCGGCGCCCTGCCAGGCGTGGAATCGGTGCACGGGGACCTGCAGGCTGTCATTGTAGCCGACCATGTCATACGCCAGGGCCGCCATGCCCATGCGGGCAAAGGTG